>JAFOYK010000124.1 GCA_017424665.1 Oscillospiraceae bacterium | reverse complement strand
GGAAAATCTCTTGTAACTTCTCTTCTTGCCGCAAATATGCAGAAACAGGGTTTTAAAACCGCTGTTCTCGATGCGGACGTAACCGGTCCTTCAATTCCGAAAGCATTCGGAATCACCAATAAAGCAACCGGTTCCGCCGCCGGAATCATTCCGGAACTTTCAAAAACCGGAATCGAAGTTATGTCCGTCAACCTTCTTCTCCAGGACGAGACCGAACCCGTTGTATGGCGCGGACCTGTTATTGCGGGAACTGTTAAACAGTTCTGGCAGGACGTTGTCTGGAACGACGTTGACTATATGTTTGTCGACATGCCTCCGGGCACCGGCGACGTTCCGCTCACCGTTTTCCAGTCCCTTCCCGTTGACGGAATCGTTGTTGTAACTTCTCCCCAGGAACTTGTGGGAATGATCGTTGAAAAAGCCGTTAAAATGGCCGGAATGATGGATATTCCCGTTCTTGCTGTTGTTGAAAATATGTCCGGTTTCAGATGTCCGGATTGCGGAAAAGTTCACAATATTTTCGGTGAAAGCCACATTGACGAAATTGCCGAAAAATACGGAATTCCCGTAACCGCAAAAATCCCGATGGATCCTTCCGTTGCGGCAAAATGCGACGCAGGCGATATCGAATATTGCGAAGAAAACTGGCTCGATCCGGTTGTTGAAAAACTTGCAAACCTCGGCTGATTGCCGAATGACCCCAACGGAGGACAAAAAATGAACAGGGAAATTGCTGTCGAAACTCTTAAAAAATATAACAAAGTTGCTTTCCATATCCGCCATGCATATACCGTCGAAGGAGTTATGCGCTGGTTCGCAAACGAACTCGGTTACGGCGATGAAGCTGATTTTTGGGCAGCCGTCGGCCTTCTTCATGATGTTGACTTTGAAAACTGGCCGGAAGAACATTGCATCAAAGCGCCGGAACTTCTTTCTGAAGCAGGATTTGACGAAAGATTCATCCATGCCGTTTGCAGCCACGCTTACGGAATGACTTCCGACGTTGAACCGGAACATCAGATGGAAAAAGTCCTTTTTGCGGCAGATGAACTTACCGGACTTATCTGGGCGGCTGCAAAAATGCGTCCTTCAAAAAGCTGCATGGATATGGACGTTTCCAGCCTTAAGAAAAAATTCAAGGATAAAAAGTTTGCAGCAGGCTGCAGCCGCGACGTTATAAAACTCGGCGCGGAACGCCTTGGCTGGGAACTTGGTGACCTTCTTGAAAAAACTCTTGAAGCAATGAAATCCTGCGAAGCTTCCGTTGAAAAAGAAATGGAAGGCGTTGAAGAATAAGGAGAGTAAAAAATGAAATACGATTTTGAAACCCTTGTTAACAGAAAAGGAACAGGTTCCAGCAAATGGGGCTGGATGTATGAAGCTCTTCCCAATGCCGGCGAAGACGTTGTTCCGCTTTCCGTTGCGGATATGGAACTTAAAAACCCGCCCGCAATTATTGAAGGACTTAAAAAATATCTCGATAACATCATCCTTGGATATACCGGCGAGACCGAACATTATTATGAAAGCGTAATTTCCTGGATGGAACGCCGCCACGGATTTTCTCCGAAGAAGGAATGGTTCGTAATGACCGCGGGCGTTGTTCCGGGAATCAAGGAAATGGTCGGCGCGTTCACCAAACCGGAAGATTCCGTTCTGATGCTCACCCCGGTTTATTATCCTTTCTATATGACCGTTGAAGAACAGGGAAGAAAAGTCCTCGGTTCTGAACTTATCCTTAAGGATAACGAATACAGCATCGATTTTGATGATTTTGCCGCAAAAGCCGCAAGACCCGAAACAACTCTTTTCATTCTCTGCAGCCCTCATAACCCCATCGGAAGAGTCTGGACAAAAGAGGAACTTCTGAAACTTGCCGAAATCTGTTATGAAAACAATGTTTTCATAATTTCCGATGAAATTCATTTCGACCTCATAATGCCCGGCTTCGAACACGTTTCCATGGGAACTTTTGAGGAAAAATATCTCAACAACTGCGCAATCTGCACCGCGCCCAGCAAAACTTTTAACCTTGCGGGTCTCCAGACTTCCAACATCTTTATTCCCAACGAGGAATACAGAAACAAGATAACAAGCGCAAGGGGATATTTCTCTCTCAACATCTTCGGATATAAAGCATGCGAACTTGCTTATGACGAATGTGAAGAATGGCTCGATGAGCTTCTTCTTTTCCTTGATGAAAACAGAAAGCTTGTTGAGGAATTCTGCGCAAAAAATATGCCGGAAGTTAAAGTCCACCGCCTTCAGGGAACTTATCTCATGTGGCTCGATTTCAGAGCATGGGGTATGACCAAAGAGGAGCAGGAGGACTTTATGGTACATAAAGCTCAGGCAATTTTTGACGAAGGTTATGTCTTCGGCGAAGGCGGAGTCGGATTCGAGCGAATCAACATCGCCTGCCCGAAACGCATTCTTGAAGCGACCCTTGAAAGAATTTATAAAGCGAAAAAAGAATTATAAACAAAGTAGGGCGGGGGCTTGCTCCCGCCGTTTTTTTATGTTTTTCGTATTTTTTATTGTAGGGAACGGTCTTGACCGTTCCGTTTTTTCTTTTTTGGATTTTTGTTGATATTGCGGACGCAAAGTGATAACATAAAACTGCGACGCAAACTTAATAAACTTTTGTCAGTAAGGTGTGTATTTTTATCCCATGATAAAAATGCATGCTCTATTTTCGCATACCTACTGATGGAAGTGAAAGTTTGTGTCGCAGCAATCGGAGCTTGCGTTTTTAAGTGCGTAGCTTCGGCTGCGCACTTTTTTATTTTCAGGAGGATAGAAAAATGAAAAAAATATTGGCGCTTGTTTTGGCATTTGTAATGATGCTCTCTGTTTGTGGATGTGGAAAAGCACAGACTGAGGAAAATGATGTTTCTAATGGCGATGATTTAGAAAAAACGGTAAATACATCTCAAGGTCCTTCAGGAAAATACTATTACGAATTGCTTGATAGCATTTATTATGAGTTTGACGGTGAAGATAATTGCTATCTCGTTTCGGAAAGTAATAACGCTAAAACTTCTTATCTCTATGTTTTTGATAAGAATGCAACATATGAAGGAGCAGAAGGAATTTTTGTCATACATATATCGGATATAAATTCCGGTGGTTCACATAAAGTAGTTTATGATAGTATCGAAGATACTATTTGGGATCCGGATTTCGGTATTTTTGAAAAGAAATAAATATGAAAAATTCGATTTGCATTATACTGTAGTAGAAGATACCGAAGAACCCAAAGGTTACAAAATTAATACTGATTTTGCTGAATAACAAACCACCCTCCGAAAAATCGGAGGGTGGTTTTTATCTATGAAAATCTCCCTTTATTTCAAATTGAAATCCCTGCGAGCAGGTTTTATAATTTAATTACACCCCGGGGATAAAATTTTTGAAAAAGGAGTTTTCAAAATGGAAGAAAATCTTTATCTTATAAGCCATC
>JAFOYK010000199.1 GCA_017424665.1 Oscillospiraceae bacterium | reverse complement strand
ATGCTTAAAGACGGAATTGAAATATCCGATCTTTATTTTTCCTATAACGGAAAAGACAACGCCCTTGAAGACATCAATTTTAAATTTGAAGCCGGAAAAAGTTACGCTGTGGTCGGTGCTTCCGGAAGCGGAAAATCCACGCTTTTGAACCTTTTATCCGCCGGTCACAGCGGATATTCCGGAAAAATAACCTATGACAAAACAGAACTTCGGGATATCTGCAGTGATTCGCTTTATGACATTATTTCTATTATTCAGCAGAACGTTTTTATATTTAACAGTTCAATCCGAAACAACATAACAATGTTCAGGGATTTTGATGATAAAGATGTTGAAAAAGCTGTTTTTCTTTCCGGACTTTCCGAACTTATTTCGGAACGCGGCGAAGATTTTATCTGCGGAGAAAGCGGAAGCGGACTTTCCGGCGGAGAACGCCAGAGAATTTCTATTGCAAGAAGTCTTCTTAGAAAAACTCCCGTTCTTCTTGTTGACGAAGCAACCGCTGCTTTGGATAAAGAAACTTCTTTTTATATTCTAAATACAATTTTGTCGCTTGATGAATTAACAAAAATTGTTGTTACCCACAATCTTGATGAAAATCTGCTCAAAAAATATGACTCCATACTTGTTTTGAAAAACGGCAGAATTTTTGAGCACGGAACATTTTATGAACTTATGGAACAAAAGAAATATTTTTATTCACTGTTCACTGTTTCTCAATAAAAAAGACCCGCTCCGGCGGGTCTTTTTTCAGTTGTTTTTATATGCTTCGTCAACGGAGATCATTATGATTTCGTTAAGGTGCTCAATGATGAATTTCTGTGCTTTTTCGTTATAATAATTCTTGCTGTATTCCCTGTAGAACTTATTTATTTCCCAGAAACTTTCTATTCCTATTTCCATTCCTTTTTCCGTCGGAACACGGTTAAGGCTCTTTGTCTTTTCATCAAAAGAAAGCCTTAAATAATCGTTCTGAAGAAGATATTTTGTTATCTGGACCGGAATGATTTTTTCTTTTCCTGCAGCATCGTTTATTCTTTTGGCAAGAAGTTTTACGCCTACCGGGTCTTTTGAAACTTCTATTTTTTCAAGTTCCTCCGGCTTGAAACCGCTGTGTTTTATCTTTTTTGCAACGGCATATTCGGTGTTTACTATATCGGAAAGTTTGGTTGCAGAAAGAAGCTTTTCAAGGCTTGTGAACGCTTTTGCGTAAATTCCGCCGCATTCACGGATTATCGGAGATTCGAGTTTCTTCCATTCCTCAACTTCGAATTTATAATACATCATTTCCGGATTTTTGGAAGGGAGAGAGGTTATTTCTCCCCTTTTTACGGTTTTAGTTTCCGAAATTTTTCCGTAAAAGCGGATACAGCCGTCCTCATCGCCGAAAGTTCCCGCCGGAAGATAAAGTGCGATATATTCCACAGGCATCATATTCTTCGGAACAACGGCTTCCGGAATATGATAAAATTTTTCGCTGAAATTAACTTCAAACTGATTTTTGCTTTTAACTGTTCCTATAAGGACCTCGTGCTCCAAATTTTCACCCGCTTTAAATTTCCTCAATGCTAAAATATCCTTTTTTATAATGTTAGTCAAGTATAAAGACCTTATTTGTAAAATTCATTAATTTTAAAAAACATTTTTGTTTATATTAACAACTTTTACAAAATTTTATCTTTTTAGAGGATTTTTATTATAATTATGAAAAATTTAGCTGAAATCTATTGAAAAAAAAGGTTTGGTGAGTTACAATCAAATAGTATTTTTCAGTTTAATAACATATTAATTCTGTTCCGCAGAAATGGGGGGTAATCTTCTATGAAAATTCTTGAAGACCGTATCATTAAGGATGGAATTGTGCGTGCCGGTAATGTCCTGAAGGTAGATTGTTTTTTGAATCACCAGATGGACATTTCTCTTTTTGAGGAGATGGCCAAAGAATGGAAAGAGCGTTTTGCCGATAAAAAAATCAACAAAATTCTCACCATTGAAGCTTCCGGAATCGCCATTGCCACAATTGTTGCGACCGCTTTTGATAACTGCCCGGTCGTTTTCGCTAAAAAAACCGAAAGTCTTAACGTAGACGGCCCGGTTTATTCTTCCAAAGTTACTTCCTTTACCAAAAAACGCACCTATGATGTTTTTGTAAGCCAGAAATATCTTAAACCCGAAGACCACATTCTCATCATCGACGACTTCCTTGCGGTGGGAAGCGCTCTTAACGGACTTATTGATATCGTAAACCAGTCCGGCGCAACCGTTGAAGGACTTGGAATCGCCATTGAAAAAGGCTTCCAGGGCGGCGGCGACGCTCTTCGCAAAAAAGGATATCATCTTGAATCCCTTGCCATTGTTGAAAAACTTGACGCAGAAAACGGAATCATCGAATTCCGCAAATAATTGTTAAAAATGCGTAGAAATACGCCTTTTTATAAAATGCTTCATGAAAAGCAATTTTTAGGAGGAAAAACATGAAAAAACTTCTTGCACTTGTTCTTGCACTTGTTATGGTTCTTTCTTTCGCAGCATGCGGCGAATCCGAAGCACCCGAACAGGGCGGCAACGAAACCGAAGGCCTTACCGCTGAAAACATCAAAATCGGTTTCGTTCACGTAAGCGATCCTTCCGATATGGGATACACTTACAACCACGACCTCGGCACCTGGAAAATGGCTGAAAACCTTGGCATTTCCGAAGATCAGATCATCAACAAATACAACATCGGTGAAGACGAAGGTTGTGCAACCGCTATCGAAGAGCTTGTTGAAGCAGGCTGCAACATCATCTTTGCAACCTCTTTCGGCCACGGCGACTACATGACTGAAGCAGCAGCTGCTCATCCCGAAATCCAGTTCTGCCACGCAACCGGCGCACAGGCAGCAGCTTCCGGCCTTTCCAACTATCACAACTACTTCACTTCCATCTATGAAGCACGTTATCTCGCAGGCGTTGCAGCAGGTCTTAAACTCAACGAAATGATCGAAAACGGAACCATCACCGCTGACGAAGCAGTTATCGGTTATGTTGCAGCATTCTATTTCGAAGAAGTTATCTCCGGCTTCTCCGCTTTCTATCTTGGCGCACGTTCTGTTTGCCCTTCCGCAACCATGATCACCCTTAAAGCTGACTCCTGGTCCGACCCCGTTAAAGAAGGTCAGATCGCACAGTCCCTTATCGACCAGGGCGCTGTTCTCATCAGCCAGCACTCCGATAACCCCTCTCCCGCAACCACCGCTGAAGCAGCAGGTCTCTTCCACTGCGGTTACAACTCCGACATGGCATCCGCTGCTCCCGCAGCTTCCATCATCTCTGCCCGTGCAGACTGGTCCATCTATCTCACCTACGCCGTAGAATGCGTTCTTAACGGCGAAGAAATCGCAACCGACTGGTGCGAAGGTTTCAACGAAGGCGCTAACTTCGTAAGCCCCCTCAACACCGCTGTTGCAGCTCCCGGCACTCAGGAAAAACTCGACGAAGTTGCTGAAGGCCTTAAAGACGGTTCCGTTCACGTATTCGCCGGCCCTTGGACCGGTGTTCACGTTTGGACCGGAGAATCTTTCGAATGTGCTGAAGGCGAATGGGTTGAAGAATCTGAAACTCAGTCCGCTCCTTATTTCGGCTACATCATCGACGGTATCACCCGCCTCGACGCTTAATTTTTAAAACCAAAAGGGGCCGTTATTTCGGCGGCCCCTTTTTTACTTTTTCCGATGATGAAAAAACGCAAAAACTTTTTTCTGCGTTTTTTGACCACCGGAATTTTGTGTTTTCCAAAGGTCTTTTTTGAATATTTTTTATCACTTTTGAGAAAGGGTGATTTTTTGGAAACTGCTGCAATACAGCTTAAAAATCTCACCAAAACATTCGGTAAGGTCGTTGCTAACGACAAGGTAAGCCTTTAAATCCGCCAGGGCGAATTTCTTGCGCTTCTTGGCTAAAAGGGAAGCGGAAAAACGACTCTTATGAACATGCTTTCCGGAATTTATTATCCGGACGGCGGCGAGATTTTTGTTGACGGAAAAGAAGTTCTTATCGACAACCCCCGCGTTGCTTTCGATTACGGCATCGGCATGGTGCACCAGCATTTTAAACTTGTTGACGTACTTACCGCCGCTGAAAACATGGTGCTCGGTCTTAACGAAAAAGGCCGTCTCAACACCAAAGCGATCGGTGAAAAAATCCGCAAAATCTGCGAACAATACGGTTTTAACGTTGACCCGGATAAAAAAATTTACGAGATGTCTGTTTCCGAAAAACAGACCGTTGAAATTGTAAAAATGCTTTACCGCGGTGTTGATATTCTTATTCTTGACGAACCCACCGCTGTTCTTACCCCCCAGGAAACCGAAAAGCTTTTTGCAATTCTTCGCAACATGAAAAAAGACGGCAAGGCCGTTATCATAATCACCCATAAACTTAACGAAGTTATGGAGCTTTCCGACAGAGTTGCGGTTCTCAGAAAAGGCGTTCATGTTGGCGACCTTATCACTTCCGAAACCAACCCCCAGGAACTTACCAATCTTATGGTGGGACATTCCGTAACTCTTAATATCAACAGAACTCTTTGCGAAAAACCCGTTAAGAAGCTTGAAATCAAAAACCTTTGCTGTGTCCGCGACGACGGTGTTAAAGTTCTTGACGACATAACTTTCGATGCTTTTGGCGGCGAAGTTCTCGGCATCGCCGGTATTTCCGGATGCGGACAGAAAGAGCTTCTTGAAGGTATTGCCGGACTTCAGAAAGTTTCCGGAAGCATAAAATTCTATTCCGAAGAAAATTCCGAAGCCGAAGAACTTAACGGAAAATCCCCGATGGATATTATTAAAAAAGGTATTTCCCTCCCCTTCGTTCCGGAAGACCGCCTTGGCATGGGACTTATCGGAAACATGGACCTTGCGGACAACATGATGCTCCGCAGCTATAACAAAGGTAAATCTCCTTTTGCTGACAGAAAGACCCCCGCTGAACTTGCGGAAAAAGTTGTTGAGGAACTTGAAGTTGTAACTCCCGGTATCGACGTTCCGGTAAGAACTCTTTCCGGCGGTAACGTTCAGAAAATTCTTGTCGGACGCGAAATCGCTTCCGAACCTTCCGTTTTCATGAGCGCTTATGCCGTTCGCGGACTTGATATCAACACTTCCTATACCATTTATAACCTTATGAATGAACAGAAAGAACGCGGCGCCGCCGTTATCTATGTCGGCGAAGACCTTGACGTTCTTGTTGAACTTTGTGACAGAATTCTTGTTCTTTGTGACGGAAAAGTCAGCGGAATCGTTGACGGAAGAAAAACCACCAAAGAGGAAGTCGGTCTTCTTATGACCAGCCTTGGCGGAGAAAAGGAGGCTAACTGATGACTTCTGAAAATATTAAAAAAGAGCCTTTTGTCCGCGTTGCCAAACGTCCGGAAGTTTCTCCGAAAAAAGCGATGCTCATCAGGTTTTCTTCGATCCTTGTTGCTCTTCTCATCGGCGGACTTCTTATCCTTGCTCTCGGATATAATCCCGCGGCGGTTTACGGCGACATTGTAAAAGGTTCCCTTCTTTCCGGAACCGCCCTTAAGGCAACCGCAAAAATCGCGGTTCCCCTTCTCGGTGCCGCTCTTGCGATTGCTCCCGCTTTTAAAATGAAATTCTGGAACTGCGGTGCTGAAGGCCAGATCACCGTTGGCGCAATTGCTTCCACCTTCTTTGCTCTTAAACTTGTTGAAGACCTTCCCGGCCCGGTTTTCTTTGTTGTAACTTTCGTTATTTCCGCAATCGTCGGCGGTCTTTGGGGACTTATCCCCGCTTTCTTTAAGGCGAGATGGGGCACCAACGAAACCCTT
>JAFOYK010000202.1 GCA_017424665.1 Oscillospiraceae bacterium | reverse complement strand
ACATCTGGTTCGCCGACCCGGAAGGCCTTGGGACTCCCGGATACGGGCTTTGCATGTCCGCGGAGGATATGGCAAAAATAGGTCTGCTTTGTCTTAACAAAGGTTTTTATAACGGAAAGCAAATTGTTTCTTCCGGTTGGATAGAGGAAATGACAAAACCGAAAGCCGTTGAAAGTAAATACTTCCGCGGAATTGATTACGGCTATCTCTGGTGGATAACCGACAGGGAAAAAGGAATTTATGCCGCCATCGGAAACAGCGGAAACGTTATTTACGTTGATCCGGAAAAGGATATAGTAATCGCCGTTTCTTCATATTTTAAGCCGACAATTTTCGACAGAGTTGATTTTATAAGGGAATATATCGAACCGCTTGTTGATGAAATATAAAAAAGGAGGCTGAAAGCCTCCTTTTTTGTTTTTTTAAATTGTTCCGATTCCGCCGATAAATTCGCGGACTCTTTCGTGCTTCGGATTTTCGAAAATTTCTTCCGGAGAACCTTCTTCAAGAATTTTGCCTTCGTCCATAAAGATGATTTTATTCGCAACATCTTTTGCAAAGCTCATTTCGTGGGTTACAACAATCATGGTCATGTTGCTGTCCGCAAGGGATTTTATAACTTTGAGAACCTCGCCGGTAAGTTCCGGGTCAAGAGCAGAGGTTGGTTCATCGAAGCAAAGGATGTCCGGTTTAAGAGCAAGGGCTCTTGCAATGGCAACGCGCTGCTGCTGACCGCCGGAAAGCTGGTGCGGATAAAAATCCAGCTTATCGGAAAGGCCGACTTCCGCAAGAAGCTCTTTTGCTTCCGCTTCAATTTCCGCTTTTATCTGTTTTTTGTTCTGTTTATAATCCGGGCGCTCTTTTTCAAGAAGTTCTTTCGCAAGCATTACGTTTCCGAGAACGGTATATTGCGGGAAGAGGTTAAAATTCTGGAAAACAAGTCCGAAATGAAGGCGTTTTTTGCGGATATCGCTTTCGCTTGCGTTTTCTTTCTGAGAAGCATCAAAAAGTGTTTCTCCGTTTACGATAATTTCGCCTTCGTTAGGGGTTTCAAGAAAGTTTATGCAGCGGAGAAGTGTGGTTTTTCCGTTACCGGAAGAACCGATCACCGCCATAACGTCGCCTTTTTCAAGGGAAAAATCTATTCCCTTTAAAACTTCGAGTTCGCCGAAGCTCTTTTTTAAGTTTTTTACTTCAAGAATAGCCATTTTTACACCTTAAAATAATCCATTTTCTTTTCAAGCCAGCCGAGGAAAATTGTAAGAAGTCCGCTGAAGAGCAGGTAATAAACACCGGTGAAAAGCATCGGCCAGATAATTCCTTCGGATTTTATGAAGTTCTGTCCGTTCCACATAAGTTCATAAACCGCAATTACACGAACAAGGGAAGTATCTTTAACAAGAGTTATAATTTCGTTTCCCATGGGGGGGATTATGCGTTTGATGACCTGGAGGAGAACGACCTTGAAGAAAATCTGGCTTTTGGTCATTCCCAGAACTTCGCCGGCTTCATACTGTCCTTTCGGAATTCCTTCGATTCCGCCGCGGTAAATTTCGGAAAAATAACACGCATAGTTAAGGATGAAGGCGATCATAGCCGCGACGAAACGTCCGGTTGCGCCGCTTCCCCACCAGTTATTGTCAAAAATAATTCCCGGGCCGTAATAAATGATGATAAGCTGGAGCATAAGGGGCGTTCCGCGAATTACCCAAACCAGGAACTTATGAAAGCCGCGGATAATTCCGATTCCGCTCATTGAACCGAAAGCTATAACAAATCCAAGCGGAATCGATCCGAGAAGAGTGAGCACAAATATTTCAAGCGATTTTACAAAGCCTTCGTTAAGGGAAAGCAAAACCGTTTTTATTTGTTCCCAATCAAGCTGGGAAAGAAAAGATAATTCAAACATTTTAACCTCGTCTTTTCACCAAGGCAGGGAACGCCGAAACCCGACGTTCCCTGCTTTGGTGTTATTACATTATCTGAAAGGGGTTTGCAATTTAATTATTTGATGATTACGGATTCCTGTACGCCGTAAACTTTTGCGGTTTCAAGAACGGTTCCTTCTGCGCAGGCATCTGCCCAGAATTTATTGAATTCGTCCACAAGCTCGCTGCCTTTTCTGAAGCCTACTACATATTCTTCGCTGGTGAGAGAAACGGTGTATGCAAGGTCGGGATAACCGGTTCCTTCACCGATCATTGCGCCGGCCATAAGAAGGTCGATCACGCAAGCATCGGAAGTTCCTGCCGCAACTTCCATAAGAGCGTCGCTTTGGTAAGCAACTTCGGTGAAGTTAAGGCCAAGGCCTTCAACGGTTTCTTTACCGGCGGAACCTGCTTCAACTGCGAAAGCAAGATCTGCGAGAGAAGCTTCGTCCTGATACTGGTCAGCAACATCTGCTTTAACTACAACAACCTGTGCGTTTTTGCAATAAGGATCGGAAGTTCCCATTGCGTCTTTAACTTTATCGGTAAGAGTCATGCCGTTCCAGACAACGTCGATGCTCTTGTTTTCAAGTTCAAAAATTTTGTTATCCCAATCGATTACGATGAATTCAACTTCAACGCCAAGATATTCTGCAAATTCTTTTGCCATGTCTGCGTCGAAACCTATCCATTCGCCGTTTTCGTCTTCATAATCCATCGGGGCGAAATCGGTGATACCAACAACAAGTTTTCCGTTTTCTTTTACATAATCAAGATCGGATGCGGGTTCTTCTGCGCCGCAGGCGGAAAGAGAAAGTACGAATACGAGAGCAAGTATAACAGCGATAAGTTTTTTCATT
>JAFOYK010000127.1 GCA_017424665.1 Oscillospiraceae bacterium | reverse complement strand
TAAAATTTTCAAGACAAAAAGTTCTCGGAAAATATATTGCGGATTTTTATTCCGCCGAAGCAAAAATTGTTATTGAACTTGACGGAGTACAGCATTTTGAAAAAGAAAACCGCATCTATGACGAAAAAAGAACGGAATTTCTTGAACAATATGACCTTAAAATAATAAGAATACCAAACGGCGAAATAAACACAAATTTAGAGGGACTATGCCGATATCTCAATAAACAGATCGAACAATCCCTCAGTCAGCTTCGCTGACAGCTCCCTTTGCACAAGGGAGCCATTTCAAAAAGAACGGAGGAACCCGTTTTGGAAGAAAACGAAAAGAAAATTCCCGAAGAGGCAATCGAACTTGAAGACGATATGCCCAAGGCAAAACTTATAAACGTGGATATCGAAAAGGAAATGAAAAAATCCTTCCTGGATTATTCCATGTCCGTAATCGTTTCCCGTGCTCTTCCGGATGTACGCGACGGCCTTAAACCGGTACACCGAAGAATTCTTTATACAATGTATGAAAACGGCCTTGAGCCGAACAAACCTTACAGAAAATGCGCCGATACCGTCGGCTCCGTTCTCGGTAAATATCATCCCCACGGCGACGCTTCCGTTTATGACGCAATGGTTCGTCTCGCCCAGGATTTCTCCATGAGAGCGCCCCTTGTCGACGGTCACGGAAACTTCGGTTCAATCGACGGTGACCCCGCCGCGGCTTACCGTTATACCGAAAGCCGAATGAGCAGAATGGCAACCAAAATGCTCACCGATATCGATAAGGATACCGTTGACTTCATGTCCAACTATGACGACCGTCTTAAAGAGCCGGTTGTTCTTACTTCCAAATATCCGAACCTTCTTGTAAACGGTTCTGTCGGTATCGCAGTCGGTATGGCAACCAACATTCCGCCCCATAACCTTCGCGAAACCGTTGAAGCAGCCTGCTGCTTGATCGATAATCCGGATGCAACCCTTGATGACCTTATGGAACACATCAAAGGACCCGACTTCCCCACCGGAGGAATCATCATGGGCCGTGCGGGAATCCGCGCAGCTTACGCAACCGGCCGCGCAAAGCTCATCGTCCGTTCCAAAACCGAAATTCAGGAATGGAAAAACGACCGCTACCGCATCGTCGTAACCGAAATTCCTTATATGGTCAACAAAGCAAGACTTATCGAAAGCATTGCCGACCTTGTTAAAGAAAAACGAATCGAAGGAATTTCCGACCTTCGCGATGAATCCGACCGCGAAGGCATGAGAATCGTGATCGAGCTCAAACGCGACGCAAACGCCCAGGTCGTTCTCAACCAGCTCTATACTTACACCCAGCTTCAGGATACCTGCGGCGTAATCATGCTCGCCCTTGTAAACGGCGTTCCGAAGATCCTTCCCCTTAAAGAAGTTCTTCAGAACTATATCGATTTCCAGCGCGAAGTAATTACCAGAAGAACCAGATTTGAACTTGGAAAACTCCGCGAACGCGAACATATCCTCGAAGGTCTTAAAATTGCCCAGGATAACATCGACGAAGTAATCCATATCATCAGAACCGGTAAGGACGATAACGAAAACCGTCCCAGACTTATGGAACGCTTCGGCCTTTCCGAAATCCAGGCAAACGCAATTCTCCAGATGCGTCTCGGCCGTCTTTCCGCTCTTAACAGAGAAGCAATTGAAAACGAACTTGCCGAAATCCGCACCGAAATCGCAAGACTTGAAGAAGTTCTCGGCGATATCCATCTCGTTGACGGAATCATCAAAACCGAAATGCGCGAAATTGCCGAAAAATTCGGCGACGACCGCCGCACCGGAATTGAAACCATCAGCGGCGAAATGGATCTTGAAGACCTTATCCCCGTTGAAGACAGAGTTATCACCCTTACCCATTTCGGATATATCAAGAGCCAGCCCGTTGATGCTTATAAAGCCCAGCGCCGCGGCGGCCGCGGAATTTCCGGCATGACCCGCCGTGATGAAGACTATGTTGAAAGTCTCTTCACCGTTTCCACCCATGACTATATCCTCTTCTTTACCGATAAGGGTAAAGTTTTCCGAATTAAAGGTTACGAAATTCCCGAAAGCCAGCGCGCCGCAAGAGGAACCAACATCGTCAACGTTCTTCCTCTTGAACAGGATGAAAAAGTCACCACCCTTATCAAACTTGAAGGAATCACCGATGAGGACGGAACTTACCTCACCATGGTCACCAAAAACGGCGTAATCAAACGTACCCGCCTTTCCCAGTACCGCAACGTCCGCAAGAGCGGCCTTAACGCAATCAGCCTTGATGAGGGCGATGAACTCAAATGGGTTCGCCTTACCGGCGGCGAAGATGAGCTTATCGTTGCAACCAGAAAAGGCTTCGCCATCCACTTCAAAGAAACCGACGCCCGCGAACTCGGCCGAACTGCCCGCGGCGTAAGAGCCATCGAACTCCGCGAAGGAGACGAAGTTGTGGGCATGGAAATTGTTGAGGAAGGTAAGAAACTTCTTACCATCAGCGAAGGCGGTAAAGGTCGCCGCAGCGAATTCTCCGATTACAGCATCCAGAACCGCGGCGGTAAAGGTATTCAGAACTATAAGACCGATAACGTCGCCGGAATCAAAGCTGTTTCCGATGATGACGATATCATCGCCATCAGCTCCGACGGAATCATCATCCGTCTTTCCGTCGATGAAGTCAACGTACAGTTCAGAAGCGCTTCCGGCGTAAAAGTAATGCGCCTTGCTTCCGAAGATTCCCGCGTTGTTTCCTTCACCGTTGCGCCCAAAGGCGAAGATGAAGATGAAGCCGAAGGCGAAGAAACCGCAGAAGCTCCTTCCGAAGAAGCACCCGCAGAAGAAGTTTCCGAATAAAATCCAATAATTTAAAGTAGGGCGGGGGCTTGCTCCCGCCTTTTTTGTTAAAAGGAGAAATTATATGAGAAGAAACAACAGAAACACCGAACCAAGCTCTCCCCTTGCGGCAATGCTCACCGGAATTTTCATCGTTTGCTTCGGAATTTTCTGGACTGTTATGGCCGGTTCAATGTTTCCGCCAATGGCAATTTTCGGAATTCTTTTCACCGCAATTGGCGCGGTGAACGCTTATAACACCTATAAAAAGGTGAAAGAAAATTCCGAAAAACCGCATGAGCATCAGGAATTTGATGAAGAACCGGTTTTTGAAAAAACCCGTGCTCAAAAAGAAGAACTCCGCTGCCCCTATTGCGGAGCGCCAATTTCCGAAACCGATTCCGAATGTGAATATTGCGGAAGCAGATTTTAAAAAATTTTCCCCCACTTGAATTTAAAAGGAAAAAGGTTTAAAATTTTATTATAAAGGGAGGCGGTAAAATGTTTTTCGGCTTTGAATTCACGGCGTTTTTCGTCACTGTAATGATTTTTATAATCTTCGATTTCGTCTTAATAATGACAATGATGAAATTTGTAAGAAGCCAGGGCGGAAAATCTTCCGTAAAAATAATCGTTGACGGAAAAGAAAAAACCGAAGAACCGCCAAAAGAACTTCGCTGCCCTTCTTGCGGCGCGCCGATTCATGAAAGCGACGCAAAATGCGAATATTGCGGCTCAAGATTATAAAACAAAAGAAGGTTTTTTAATGAATAAAAAAGAAGGTCGCCCGGTAAGCAATTTAATTTGCGGAACAATTTCAATTCTTTTCGGCCTTGCAATGATCAAAGTTTTTGTAAACCCTTTTGGCCTGTTCTTTTTTGTGGGTGTTTTCTTCCTTGTGGGCGGGGTCGTAACCATAAAAGAAGGTTATAAAACCTTGCGCAGAAGAAACGGAAAACCCGTCGATGAAGACGAAACGCTTCCGGAAGAAATTGAAACCCCGAAAGAAGAAATCCGCTGCCCGGTTTGCGAAGCCTTGCTTCAGAAAGGCGACACAAAATGTCCCTATTGCGGAAATAAATTATAAAAAAAGGCGGGAAAACCCGCCTTTTTTATTTTGCAAAAATCAATTTGTTGCTTTAATCTGTAAAACCGTTAAACTTTCGCCGCTTTTAAAAGACGAAATTGCAAACAAAAACCGCCAAAAGCCAATATCGCAAAAAATGAATATAATTTTGCAGGATGAATAAAATTTTTCCTGCAAAACGTGCATTTAAGGTTTGCAACTGTGCGCCATAGAAAGACAGATTATAACAAAAAAAGACCGCCCGATGGAAGGCGGTCTTTTTTATAACTACATTTATTTAACGATGGAAAGAATAAGAGTCATAAGGGTTTTGGTGAAGCTTGCGGATTTTTTCTCAGCTACAAGAGCGGAAAAACCTTCACAATAAGCCATATTTTCGTGTTTTGCCCAGCTGGGAGCAATTCCGTGGCGGCTTTCAAGCTGGCAGCGATAATCATTAAAAGAAATGTTAGAGAACATAAAATCAAGATCCTTTCATTGTTTACTGGGCACAAGGCGTTCCCTTGCTGCCGGCAAATTTATTAACGAACTGTCCGTTCGTCGGGTACATTATAACGCAACAAATCCTGCAAATCAATACCCGTCAAGATAGAAAACAGACGAAAAACACCTGTTAAAACTGTGCAACTTATACAAAAATGAAAGTTTTAAAAATTTTAAAAAACGAATATGCATTTCTGAAGGCTTAAAACTGAATTTTATAAAAAAAATGTATAAAAATTTTTTCGCAAAAAAACAAAAAATAAGCAAAAAACCGCTTAAATATGCGCTTTTTCGCTTTATCTTAATAAAACTTTCTGCTGTATAAAAACATTTGTATGCATAGAAAAAACACCCCGTAAACGGGGTGTTTTTAATTATAATTTATTCATTGT
>JAFOYK010000089.1 GCA_017424665.1 Oscillospiraceae bacterium | reverse complement strand
GAAGCCTTTGTATTTCCACCCAGTGCGGATGCAGAATGGGCTGCACTTTCTGCGCTTCGACCCTTACCGGTCTTTGCAGGAACCTTACTCCTTCCGAGATGCTTTCCGAAGTTTATCTTGCCGCAAAAGATGCGGAAGAGCACGGTGAAAAAATCGCTTCCCTTGTTCTCATGGGAATCGGCGAGCCCCTTGATAACTTTGATAACATTATGGATTTCCTTACAATTCTTTCTTCCGATAACGGTTTCAACCTTGGAATGAGACATATCTCCCTTTCCACTTGCGGACTGGTCGATAAAATTTATAAACTTGCGGAAAGAAAGCTTCAGCTTACCCTTTCCGTTTCTCTCCATGCTCCTAACGACGATATCCGAAGAAGAACAATGCCGGTTGCAAAACGCTGGCCCATCGAAGAACTCATCAAAGCATGCAGAGATTATTTCGATATCACAGGCCGCAGAATTTCTTTCGAATATGCGCTTATCGACGGAGTCAACGACCAGCCGGAACACGCAATGGAACTTATAAAACTTCTTAAAGGGATGGGCGCCCACGTTAACCTTATTCCGGTAAACAAAGTCAACGAAACAGGCTATAAACGCGGAAAACGCGAATCTGTTGAAGCTTTCGCAAAACTTCTTAACGATAACGGCCAGAACGCGACCATCCGCCGCGAACTCGGAAGCGACATCAATGCCGCCTGCGGCCAGCTTAGAAGAACAACAATTAAAACCGAAGCCGGCGGAACCCTTTCGGAATAAAAAATTTGACATATAACCGGATAAGATATACAATAATCTAAATAGGTATCTTTTTATGAAGGAGGCGAAAAGTTTTGTATCACGTAACCGAATACATTAAAAATGCGGGAAGCATCCGCAAAGAAAAATACAAAACCCCCGAACCTCCTAACGAAGTTGCCCGCCTTGTTGTAAAAGGCTTTGACAATTGGAGAATAGGAAGAGCCTGGAACTATTGGTTCCACAATTTTAAAGGAATAGGAAAAAGAGGTGAGAAATGATATGCTTAAAGCTTACGGAAAAACCGATGTCGGTAATGTCCGTGAAATGAACCAGGACGATTTCAACTGTGGAGTTCTCGGCGATAAAGAAGCTGTTTTTGCCGTTGTCTGTGACGGAATGGGCGGCGAAAAAGGCGGAAACATCGCAAGCCGAACCGCCTGCGATATCGTTACCGACAGCGTCACTGCCGCTTACGGAAGCGGATTCGGCGATAACTCTATAAAACGAATTTTGCAAACGGCAGTTACCGCGGCGAACGTTTCGGTTTTCGACCGTTCACAAAGAGACCCCGCCTTAAGAGGAATGGGAACAACCATCGTTGCGGCAATAGTCTGTGACGGAATGGCCCATATCGTTCATGCAGGCGACAGCCGGGCATATCACGTAACACCGAACGGAATAGAACAGGTCACAAAAGACCACTCGGTGGTCCAGCTTCTTGTTGACCGCGGCGAAATCACCGCGGACGAAGCACGCTTCCACCCGAAAAAACATTTTATAACAAGAGCACTTGGCGTAATGTCCATAATCGATATTGATTATTGCGAATTTCCGATTGCCGAAGGCGAAGCGATAATTGTTTGCACCGACGGACTTTCGAACTATTTTTCGAACGATCAGCTTTTCGAAATGATCAAAACAGCCGGTTATTCAAAATGTGTTGATAAACTTATTTCCGCCGCTAAAAAAGAAGGCGGAGCAGATAACATCACCGTTGTCTGCATAACAAGATAACCCCGGGAGGCCTTTGATGGACAGATATATAGGTAAAAAACTGGACGGCCGCTATGAGATAAAAGAAATTATCGGCGTAGGCGGCATGGCCAATGTATATAAAGCTTATGACAGCATTGATGACCGTGCTGTTGCGGTAAAAATTCTCCGTGATGAACACATGGAAAACGATGAACTTCTTCGCCGTTTCCGCAACGAATCCAAAGCAATCGCTGTTCTTTCCCATCCGAATATCGTAAAAGTTTATGACGTCAGCTTCAACGAAGATATCCAGTATATCGTAATGGAGCACATCGACGGAATAACTCTTAAAGAATATATTGAACAGCAGAAAGTTCTCCGCTGGAAAGAAGCGGTACATTTTACTGTTCAGATCCTTCGCGCTCTCCAGCATGCTCATGATAAGGGAATCGTTCACCGCGATATCAAACCCCAGAACATTATGCTTCTCGAAGACGGAACCATCAAAGTTGCCGACTTCGGAATCGCACGTTTTGCAAGAGCAAGCCAGCATACCGTTACCGATAAAGCAATCGGTTCCGTTCATTACATCAGCCCCGAACAGGCAAAAGGCGAACTTTCCGACGAAAAGAGCGACATCTATTCCATCGGCGTAATGCTTTATGAAATGACCACCGGAACTCTGCCTTTCGATGCGGACAGCCCGGTTTCCGTTGCGCTCAAACAGATCCAGAGCCAGGCAAAACGCCCGAGAGAAATCAATCCCGATATTCCCGAAGGACTTGAGGATATCACCATCCGCGCAATGCAGAAAGACCCGGCAAGACGTTACCAGTCCGCGGCTGAAATGCTCCGCGATATCGATGAATTCAAACGCGATCCTTCCATCAGCTTTGAATATAAATACAGCGAACCGGAAACCAAAAAGATTTCCAAAGAAGTTGCTTCCACCAAAAAGAAAACCAAGAAAATCAAGGATGAACAGGTTCGCAACGCACCCGTTGTTCCGGTACTTACCGGTATCACCATCGCCTTTATTGTTGTCGCAATCATTTTCGTAATCGGAATCATGGCGATGGTCCGCCCTTTTGAAGAAGTCCCCGATACAACCGCGCCGGAGCTTATCGGAATGGACATTAACGAAGCTATGAAAAAATACTCCGGCTTTGATATCGTTATCGAATCCTCTTCCTTCCATGAACAGTACGATAAAGATATCATCTATGACCAGTCCGTAAACGCGGGAATGGTGGTAAAGGAAGGCGCAACCATTAAAGTTAAAATTTCCAGCGGAATCCAATATTTCAGCCTTTCCGATTACCGCATTTTTGAAGAAAACCAGGTCTATAAAATTCTTACCGATAACGAAATCGAATTCAACACCGTAACAGAATATAACGACGATATCCCCGAAGGTTACGTTATCAAAACCGAACCCGGCGCAGATACTCAGATCGATACCGGAACGGTTGTTGTCGTTTACGTAAGCATGGGTGCCGAAAGCACCTATACCACCGTTCCAAGCGTTGTCGGTTATAAACTTGAAGACGCAAGAATGATCTTGAACTCCGCCGGAATCCGTATCGGAAGCGTTGAAAGAGTT
>JAFOYK010000132.1 GCA_017424665.1 Oscillospiraceae bacterium | reverse complement strand
TCTTTTGCAACAGAAGTTACTTTAACAATGGTATTTGCGGTTCCGATTTCGCTACTTTTAAGTTCAAAAAGTTCCGGATCAAAATAAAGTCTGTATTCAAAAGAAGTAATATTTTCCATTTTTTCGCCGTTATTGATTGTAACGGCAACTGTTTCACCTTTTTTAATGGAATTCTTGTCTGCGGAATAGGTTATGTCCGCAAAAGCGGTTATTCCAAGGCTAAAAATCATTGAAAGAGCAAGAATAAACGAAATTATTCTTTTCATTTTTTAATCCTCCTTATTTTCCGGAAGGGAATTCTGTGATTTTTCCATTATAGAAAGCATAAATAAGCGCTGCATCGGCGGGAGTGATTTCTCCGTCGCCATTAACATCCGCCGCTGCTTTCTGTTCATCCGAAAGTTCTTTTGCTCCGTTATATGCGGCATATGCAAAGGCCGCATCCGCAGGAGCAACTTCGCCGTCACCGCTGATGTCTCCTTTTACGATGCTGCTTTCAACAGTAATTTCAAGGTATGCCGGAGAAGAAACAACCGCATCGGGGAAATCTATTCCCTTCTGTCCGTCCATCCATACATACCATGTTCCGGAACTCGGGAATGTTATGGAAACATTTCCGTTTTCGTCAGATTCAGTTTCAAGAGCATCTTCCGCATAAACACCGCTTTGGCTGTAATAAACGGGTACATTTCCGACAGAAACGTATTCGGTTGCACCGCCAATATTGAGGTTTCCATATCCGCGTTTGAGCATGAACTCTGCTTCTTCGCCTTCTTCAAAAGTCATCTCGTGGACTATTCCGTTTTCGTCGAAGAAATTATGGAATCCCGCTCCGGAATCACTATAAAAATCCCAGCTTGAGAACATCATAATGTCAACAAAATCACCGGGTTCAATCACGATGGTATCTGCCGTTGCGCCCCAACCGTCATATGCAAGAGGATATTCTCCGTTTACATAGTAGTTAAGGTTGCAATCATGACCCCAGAACCATTTGAAAAATATACTTCCGGGAGCCCCCTCTGCATTTTCCACAAGAGGATCTGCCCCTTCATAATAATATTTTTCATGTGCGTAGATATAAAGATGAAGAACAGTAATATCGTCTTCCCCATCCTTGTTATTGTCTGTTGCATATTCTCCAAGTCCGTATTCTTCAATATCAATTTCCTTGATTTCCGAAATAGGGATTTCGACATAAGCCAGCGGAATCTGTTTCGTATCGGAATAAACATATGCTCCGTCATCGCTTATTGAAAAATAAACCATTTCTTCGGTTGCAAAAGCCTGCGTCGGCAGCATCAGAACAATCATTAATGCCGCCAAAAAAATGCTGAAAACTTTCTTTTTCATTTCTTTCTCCTTCCTTTTATTCAGTTTGTGTAAAAATTTTCCGACCACTTCTTTCCTCTTCTTTATTAAAACTTATGGGGCAATTCCCCTTGTTTTTCTTCGGTTTGTTTTCGGCTTTTTAAGGCCGGCCTTTTCAAGAACTCTCGGCCACGGACCAAAACGCATTTTAAGACAGACAAAACCGATTGTTTCGGTCTTTTTCGGCGGTCTTCCGAGTTCGTCCGCCTTGTTCCGTACTATATCAAGAAGTTCTTCGTCGCTGTCTTTTTCATGTTCTTTTGCGAACTTGCTTTCGATTTCTCTTCGTTCCCGGTCAAGCCCGCGTTTTTCTTCCCTTGAAACAATTCTTTCTTCCAAAATCACTGTTTTCTCCTTTTTACAATAAAAAAAGCTGCAATGACGCCTTGGTCATTGCAGCCGAATTTCTGTCCCCAAACATGTCCCGTCCGCGCATAAAATGCGTTCTTCGGGTTCGATCATCACTGGCTTTCTGGCTCATGCATTGGGGAAAACAAAGGTTTTCCTGCGTTTTTCATCCTACCTTCTCAGCTTCTGGCCAATGGCCGGCTTACGCCGCGGATAAAAAACTCCTGCATTTACAGCCCCTGGGTGGGCTCCGGACTCCAACCGGATTTCCTTATTCCAACGCCCGGCAAAAAACCGGTCTTAACGCGGAACTTGATGCAGCTTATTCACTTTTTATTTATAATACTCTCTGTTGGCTTTTATTTCCATATACATTTAAAAAGTCAGCAAAAAAGGATTTATCCTTTTTTGCTGACTTTTAAAAATCCTGAAAAGTATTGCGGAAGCTTTTCGGGATTTTTAACGGGTGATTTTTTTGGGGGACAAGAAATCACAAAATCCTCCCCAAAACATTATAGTTTGTATAAAACTGTTTCATGATTATAGCACAAGACTGTTTTTGTTTCTGTAAAAATCTTCGATTACAGCAAAAACGGACTATCAGAATTCTATTCCCTTTCTTGCCGGAGTACCTTTGTCATAAGGATGCTTTATTTTATTCATCTCGGTAACATAGTCTGCCATGCTCAAAAGCCTTTCGGAAGGGTTTCGTCCGGTAAGAACAACTTCAAGTTCCTTTGGTTTGTTTTCAAGAAAATCCAAAAGCCTTTCTTCGCTTATCATTTTATGGTTACATGAAGAAATCGCTTCGTCAAGAACAAGAAGATCGGCATCCGGTGCTTCTGAAAGAGCTTTTTCCAGAAGTTCCCCATAATCTTTTGCGGCATTCTCCTTTTCTTCTTCACTCATATTACAGTAAAGTCCGTAGGATTTCCCGCAGTTAAAAACAGTTATATTTTCAAGCTTTTTGAAAGATTTAAGTTCGCTGGAACTTCCGTTTTTGAAAAACTGACAAAAAACAACCTTTTTACCGAAACCTGCCGCACGAACTGCAAGCCCGGTTGCGGCGGTGGTTTTTCCTTTTCCGTTTCCGCAGTAAATATGTATAAGCCCGAACATATGCTTTCTCCTTAGTATATTAAAAGGCGGGCGGATATCCGCCCGCAGAATCAACTGTTGAATTACGCTTCAACAGGTTTATCTTTTTCCTCAACGTTCCATCTCATTTCCATCGGAGATTTTCCTCCGCACTTGCAGCAAGGCTCATCGGAAGAAGATACCTTTGCGGCAAAAACTCTTTTGATTTCTTCAATAATTTTTTCTTCATTGATATCCATAATAACAGCCTCCTAACGTATTTTGCGGTTTCATTTTATATCCCC
>JAFOYK010000192.1 GCA_017424665.1 Oscillospiraceae bacterium | reverse complement strand
TTATAAAACCGAAACCTCCTTTCAACATAATTTCAAAGGCCTTCAACCATATAATCGCATTTTTTAAGGAAAGTTCTCACAAAATTTTAATAAAAAAACGCCTTTTTTGAAAAAAGGCGCAAATTTTATTATTCAAAATCTTCCTTCGCTTTCGGAAGGCTCCAACGAAATTTTGCCGCAAGAAGGCGAAGTGCCGTTACAACAAAAGCACAACCGAAAACTGCCGCAGATTGTCCGGAAAAATTCCAGAGAATTATGAAAACAACCGCTCCGATAAGCGAAGCTGTTGCGTAAAAATGCTTTACGAAAATATAAGGGGTGTTTCCGGAAAGAACGTCGCGCAAAACTCCGCCGCCGATTCCGGTTATCATTCCTACAAAGATTAAAAGGAAAACGCTTTTGTGTCCCGCAAGGCATGCGATTTCGATTCCGACGGCGGTGAAAATTCCAAGGCCGATTGAATCCATAAGGCGCATTGTTTTTTCATAAATGCTCTGTTTTTTGAAAAGAAAACGGCGCACCGCGGGAATGAAAATTATAAGCGAAACAAAAATTGCAACAAGAGCGTAAACAGGGTTCTGGAAGGTTGCGGGCGGGGTGTTTCCAAGAACAAGGTCGCGGATAATTCCGCCGCCGACGGAAGTTACAATTCCGAGGACGGCAATTCCGAAAATATCCATTTTTTTGGAAAGACCGACCATTGCGCCGGAAGCGGCGAAAGCGACTGTTCCGATAAGTTCAAAAACAAGCAAAAGATTTTCAGACAAAAGGGAAAACCACCTTAAAATACATATTATAAAAAACGGCAGAGCCAGCCGGAAACCGGCAATATCCCCACCAATAAACAGTATATAATAAATATTAAAAAGAGTCAATTATAGCCGGGCAGAAAAAGTAAAATAAAAACCGCCGTCGGCCTGAACGATGGCGGTTGAAATTAGAAAGCAATATCTTGCGGTGGTGAGTTTATTCCCCCTTTTCAAAAGGGGGAGTCGCTCGCGGGAGCGAGCGGGTAGGGGTTTAAAACTTTTCTTTCAGGCGCAACCCGGTTTCTTTTGTTTACAAAAGAAATGGGGTTGTAATAAAAAATTATGATAAAAAAGAACTCCCGTTTTGCGGGAGCTCTTTTTTCTTATTGATTTTTAAGTTTTTCAACAAGGGCGCGAATTGCGTTTCCGCGGTGGCTTATCTTATTTTTGATTTCCGGATCAAGTTCTGCGGTGGTGCAGCCATATTCCGGAAGATAGAAATAAGGGTCATAGCCAAAACCGTTTGTTCCGGCGCGGTTTTCGGTTATTTCGCCATGAAGATAACCTTCGGCGGAAAGGGTTTTTCCGTCCGGATAAACAAGAACGATCGCGCAGGTGTAATGGGCTTTTTTGTTTTCTTTGTCGCGGAGCTTTTCAAGAAGAAGCCGGTTGTTTGCTTCGTCGTCGCCGTGGTGTCCGCAAAATCTTGCGGAATAAATTCCCGGTGCGCCGTCAAGAGCATCCGCGCAGATTCCGCTGTCATCAGCAATTGCGCAGCAGCCGGAAATTTCGGCAATTTCCCTTGCTTTTTTCTCGGCATTTTCAAGGAAGGAATTTCCGTCCTCAACGGTCTCGTGGTCAATGCCCGCTTCTTTAAGAGAAAGAATTTCGTCGAAATATTCACCGAGAATTGCCTTCATCTCAACAAGTTTGTGGGCGTTGTTGGAAGCGATAATAAGTTTCATATCATGCGCTCCAATCAGAAGAGACCGGTGATTTTGCCGTTTTCGTCAACGTCGATTCTTTCTGCTGCGGGAACTTTGGGAAGGCCGGGCATGGTGAGGATATCACCGGTGAGAACAACGATGAAGCCTGCGCCTGCGGAAATTTTGACGTTTTTGATGGTTACTTTAAAGCCTTCCGGTGCGCCAAGTTTGGTGGGGTCATCGGAGAAGCTGTACTGGGTTTTAGCAATGCAAACGGGAACGTTATCGTAACCGAGTTTGGTAAGCTGTTCGATCTGTTTCTTTGCGTTAGGCATAACAACGATTCCGTCGCCGCCGTAAACTTTTTTAACAACAGATTCGATTTTTTCTTCGATGGAGCAATCAAGACCATAGGAGAAAGTGAAATCGCCTTTTTCTTCTTCGCAAAGACGAACAACTTCTCTTGCAAGAGCTTCGCCGCCTTTGCCGCCTTCAGCCCAAACGGTGGAAAGAACAACGTTTACGCCGAGTTCTTTGCATTTTTCGATGATGAAGTTAACTTCGTTATCGGTATCGGTGGGGAAGCGGTTAACTGCAACTACGCAGGGAAGTTTATAAACGTTTTTGATGTTGGAAACGTGGCGGAGAAGGTTCGGAATACCCTTTTCAAGAGCCGCAAGATCTTCGAAACCAAGTTCTTTCTTGTCGCGGCCGCCGTGCATCTTAAGAGCGCGGATGGTTGCAACGATAACAACTGCGTCGGGGGTAAGACCGGCCATACGGCATTTGATATCGAGGAATTTTTCTGCGCCAAGGTCTGCGCCGAAGCCTGCTTCGGTAACGGTGTAATCGCCCATCTTAAGAGCAAGTTTGGTTGCCATAACGGAGTTGCAGCCGTGAGCGATGTTTGCGAAAGGTCCGCCGTGAACGAAAGCGGGGGTGCCTTCAAGGGTCTGAACAAGGTTCGGTTTGATTGCGTCTTTAAGAAGAGCGGTCATTGCGCCGGCGGCATTAAGCTGTCCGCAGGTTACGGGTTTGTCGTCATAGGTATAACCGACAATGATTCTGGAAAGACGCTCTTTAAGGTCGGTGATGGAATTGGAAAGGCAGAGAACAGCCATGATTTCGCTTGCAACGGTGATGTCGAAACCGTCTTCACGGGGAACACCGTTTGCTTTGCCGCCCATACCGTCAACAACGAAACGGAGCTGGCGGTCGTTCATATCAACGCAGCGTTTCCAGGTGATTTTGCGAACGTCAATTCCAAGGGAGTTGCCCTGCTGGATGTGGTTATCGAGCATTGCCGCAAGAAGGTTGTTTGCTGCGCCGATTGCGTGGAAGTCGCCGGTGAAATGGAGGTTGATATCTTCCATAGGAACAACCTGAGCATAGCCGCCGCCTGCTGCGCCGCCTTTAACACCGAAAACCGGTCCGAGGGAAGGTTCGCGGAGAGCAACGGTAACGTCTTTGCCGATGCGTTTAAGACCGTCTGCAAGACCAACGGTGGTGGTGGTTTTGCCTTCGCCTGCGGGGGTAGGGGAAATTGCGGTTACGAGGATAAGTTTTCCGTTTTCGCGGTCGGTTTCAGCGAGGAGCTTGGGATCGATCTTTGCTTTATATTTGCCGTACTGTTCGAGATATTTCTCGTCAACATGTGCGAGTTTTGCAATCTCGGTGATAGGCTTCATCTCGCAAGCCTGGGCGATCTCAATATCGGTTTTGAATTCCATTGGTATCATCCTCCTATGAAATAAAATTGATTATTTGAAATATTTAACCGCTGCTTCAAACATGCGGATATCATATTCGCCGGGAACGTTTGCGTAAAGGTTGGAACCGATACGTTCTGCGTGGCCCATTTTGCCGAAGACTCTGCCGTCGGGAGAAGTGATACCTTCGATTGCGTACATGGAATCGTTGGGGTTGAAGCGAACGTCGCCGGTTGCGTTGCCTTCGAGGTCAACGTACTGGGTTGCAATCTGGCCGTTTTCGGCAAGTTTGCGGATAAGTTCTTCGCTTGCAAGGAATCTTCCTTCGCCGTGGGAAATCGGAACGGTGTAAACGTCGCCAACGTTGGTGAGAGAGAGCCACGGGGATTTGTTGGAAGCGATTCTGGTATGAACGATTCTGGACTGGTGGCGGTCAATGGTGTTGAAGGTAAGGGTCGGGCAGTTTTCATCGGTATCGATGATTTTTCCGTAAGGAACAAGACCAAGTTTGATAAGAGCCTGGAAGCCGTTGCAGATACCGCACATAAGGCCTTCGCGGTTATCAAGAAGATCGGTTACGCCTTCTTTGATAAGTCCGTTGCGGAAGAACGCGGTGATGAATTTTGCGGAACCGTCGGGTTCGTCGCCGCCGGAGAAACCGCCGGGGATGAAGATCATCTGGGATTCTTTGATTTTTTCTGCAAAAGCTTCAATGCTTCTGTGGATTCCTTCTGCGGAAAGGTTGTTGATTACCATGATTTCGGGTTCTGCGCCTGCATCGGAAACGGCTTTTGCGCTGTCGAATTCGCAGTTGGTGCCGGGGAAAGCAGGAATAAGAACCTTGGGTTTAGCAACCTTGATTGCGGGAGCTTTCCATTCGCTTGCGCTGTAATTAAAGTTCTCCATGGGAGAATTGCTGTTAGGAATGTTGCAGGCGAAAACGCTTTCGAGTTTTCCTTCATAGATGTTGAGCATTTCGCAAAGGCAAAGTTTTTCTTCGCCGAGAACGATGGCTTTTTCTTCGGTGGTTTCACCGAGAACGCGTTCGCCAACGTCTTCAGTAACTTCGAGAACGAAGGAACCGTAGGAATAGCCGAAGAGTTCTTCCACGGTAACGTCATCAGCAAATTTGAAGCCGAGGGAGTTACCGAAACACATCTTCATAACAGCTTCAGCAATACCGCCGATGGTGGGGGTATAGCCTGCAACAGCTTTTCCGCTTCTGAAGAGTTCGGTTACTTTTGCGAAAATTGCAAGAAGGCTTTCGGTTTCGGGAAGGCCGTTTTCGTCATATTCGGGTTTAAGAACAACAACTTTGTGGCCTGCTTCTTTAAATTCGGGTGAAACAACTTCGTTTGCTTTGCCGGTGGTAACAGCGAAGGAAACAAGAGTCGGAGGAACGTGGATATCCTCGAAGGTACCGCTCATGGAGTCTTTGCCGCCGATTGCGCCGATTCCGAGGTTTTTCTGTGCCTGGAATGCACCGAGAAGTGCGGAAAGGGGTTTGCCCCAGCGTCTGGAATCTTTTCCGAGTTTTTCGAAATATTCCTGGAAGGTGAGGTAAACGTCTTCGAAGGAAGCGCCGGTTGCAACAAGTTTTGCGGCGGATTCAACCACTGCGAGATATGCGCCGTGATAAGGGCTCTGTTCGGTGATGAAGGGGTTATAGCCCCAGGACATGAAGGAGCAATCATCGGTGTGTTTTTTCTCAACGGAAATTTTCTGGACCATTGCCTGGATAGGAGTGATCTGGTTCTTTCCGCCGAAGGGCATAAGAACGGTGCCTGCACCGATGGTGGAGTCGAATCTTTCGGAAAGACCGCGTTTGGAACAAACGTTAAGGTCGCCCGCAAGAGCTTTATAGTTTTCGGTGAAGGTTCCGGTTACTTTTTTCGGTTCGTAAGCGGGTTTTGCCGCTTCAACGTCAATGTGTTTTTCAGCGCCGTTGGAATCAAGGAAAGCACGGCTTACGTCAACAATGGTTTTGCCGTTCCAGTTCATAACGAGTCTGGGTTCTTCGGTTACGACAGCGACCTTGGTTGCGGAAAGGTTTTCTTTTTCTGCAAGAGCAAGGAATTTTTCAAGGTTTTCGGCTTCGATTACAACTGCCATTCTTTCCTGAGATTCGGAAATTGCAAGTTCGGTGCCGTCAAGACCTTCATATTTTTTCGGAACTGCGTTAAGGTCGATGTTAAGGCCGTCGGCAAGTTCGCCGATCGCAACGGAAACGCCGCCTGCGCCAAAGTCGTTGCAGCGTTTGATCATGCGGCAAGCTTCATAGTTTCTGAAAAGACGCTGGAGCTTGCGTTCTTCGGGTGCGTTACCTTTCTGAACTTCTGCTCCGCAGCTTTCAAGAGACTGTGCGGTGTGGGATTTGGAAGAACCGGTTGCGCCGCCGCAGCCGTCGCTGCCGGTTGCGCCGCCGAGAAGAATTACGATATCGCCGGGGCAGGGTCTTTCGCGGCGGACGTTTTCCTGGGGAGCGGCTGCGATAACTGCGCCGATCTCCATGCGTTTTGCTGCGTAACCGTCGTGATAAATTTCATCAACAATGCCGGTTGCAAGACCGATCTGGTTACCGTAGGAAGCATAACCAGCGGCAGCGGTGGTAACGATTTTTCTCTGGGGAAGTTTACCTTTAATGGTTTCGCTTACGGGTTTAAGCGGGTCTGCCGCACCGGTAAGACGCATTGCGCCGTAAACATAGGAACGGCCGGAAAGCGGGTCGCGGATCGCGCCGCCGACACAGGTTGCCGCGCCGCCGAAAGGTTCGATTTCGGTGGGGTGGTTGTGGGTCTCGTTTTTGAAAAGAAGGAGCCAGGGCTCTTTTTTGCCGTCGGCTTCAATTTCGATTTTAACGGTGCAGGCGTTGATTTCTTCGGATTCGTCAAGTTTGTCGAGTTTTCCGTGTTTTTTAAGATATTTTACCGCAAGGGTGCCGATATCCATAAGGCAGACAGGTTTTTTGCGTCCGAGTTCTTCTCTGGTTGCAATATAATCGTCGTAAGCTTTCTGGAGAAGCTCGTCCTCGAATTTAACGGAATCGATGGTGGTGTTGAAGGTGGTGTGGCGGCAATGGTCGGACCAATAGGTATCGATCATTCTGATTTCGGTGATGGTGGGGTCGCGGTCTTCGCTGCGGAAATATTCCTGGCAGAACTGAAGGTCGTCGGCATCCATTGCAAGGCCGTATTTGTTTACGAATTCTTCAACTTCTTCTCTCTTAAGATCACGGAAGCCTTCAAGAGTTGCAACTTCGGTGGGAATGTTGTATTCAATTGCAAGGGTTTCGGGTTTTTCAAAACCTGCTTCTCTTGCTTCAACCGGGTTGATTACGTATTTTTTGATATCTGCGATTTCGGAATCGGAAAGTTCGCCGTAAAGAGCATAAACTTTTGCGGTTCTGATGGTGGGTCTTTCGCCCTGGGAAATGATCTGGATGCACTGTGCGGCGGAGTCTGCTCTCTGGTCAAACTGACCGGGAAGATATTCAACCGCAAAAGCAATTGCGCCGGAAAGATCGATCTCTTCGGAAACGATATCGAGCTGGGGCTCGGAAAAAACGTATTTTTTGGCGTAATCAAAAAGCTCTTCGCCGATGTTTTCCGCGTCATAACGGTTGATTACGCGAACGTCGGTAAGGTCTTTGATTCCGAGAAGGGTAACTGCGTCATTGAAAAGGGATTTTGCTTCGTTTGCAAGTTCCTTTTTCTTTTCAACAAAAACACGATATACCAAGGTAATTATTCCTCCTTTGCGGCAAGGGCGCGTGCGCCGATATCATGGCGATAGAAAGCGTTGTCAAAATGGATTTTTTCAACAAGGCCATAGGATGCTTTGATTGCTTCGGGAAGGGTTTCGGCAATTGCGGTTACGCCAAGAACGCGTCCGCCGGAAGTTACAAGTTTGCCTTCCTTAATTGCTGCGCCGGCAACGTAAACGTTTCCTGCAACTTCTTCGGGAATGGTGATTTCAAAGCCTTTGTCATAATGTTCCGGATAACCTTCGGAAGCCATGATTACACAGCAGGCGTTTTTATCGGCGAATTTAACTTCGATTTCGGAAAGACGTTCTTCGGTAACGGCCTTCATAACGGTGAGAAGGTCGCTTTCAAGAAGGGGAAGAACAACCTGGGTTTCCGGGTCGCCGAAACGGCAGTTATATTCGATAACTTTCGGGCCTTTGGGGGTGAGCATAAGTCCGAAATAGAGGCAGCCTTTAAAAGTTCTGCCTTCCGCGTTCATTGCGTTCATGGTGGGAAGGAAGATCTTCTCCATGCATTCTTTCGCAATTTCCTCGGTGTAATAAGGGTTCGGAGCAACGGTTCCCATACCGCCGGTGTTAAGGCCGGTGTCGTTATCGTGGGCACGTTTGTGGTCCATGGAAGAAATCATCGGAACAACGGTTTTTCCGTCGGTGAAGGAAAGAACGGAAACTTCCGGGCCGGTGAGGAATTCTTCGATTACGATGTTATCGCCGCTTTTTCCGAAAACTTTGTCGTCCATCATGGAATGAACAGCTTCCATTGCAGCTTCTCTGGTTTCGGCAATAATTACGCCTTTTCCGAGAGCAAGACCGTCCGCTTTGATAACGGTGGGGATGGGTGCGGTTTCAAGATATTTAAGAGCGGCTTCCATGTCGTTAAAAACTTCGTATTCAGCGGTGGGAATGCCGTATTTTTTCATAAGGTCTTTGGAGAAAACTTTGCTTCCTTCGATGATAGCTGCGTTTGCTCTGGGTCCGAAGCAGGGAATACCTTTTGCTTCAAGAGCGTCAACTGCGCCGAGAACAAGCGGATCGTCCGGTGCAACAACAGCGTAATCGATGTTATGGGAAACTGCGAATTCAACGATTGCGTCAATATCTTTTGCGCCGATAGCTACGCATTCGGCATCGGCGGCGATGCCGCCGTTGCCGGGAAGTGCATAGATTTTGGTAACTTCGCTGTTTTCTTTGATTTTTTTAATTATTGCATGTTCGCGGCCGCCGCCGCCAACTACTAAAACTTCCATAATAAATGCCTCCGTTAGCGGAATGTTGGATTAGTGGTGGAAGAGACGCATTCCGGTGAATGCCATTACCATGTCATATTTGTTGCAGCAATCAATAACTGCGTCGTCACGGATGGAGCCGCCGGGTTCTGCGATATATTTTACACCGCTGCGTTTTGCTCTTTCAATGTTGTCGCTGAAGGGGAAGAATGCGTCGGAACCGAGAGCAACGCCTTCGCGGGTTGCAAGGAATGCTTTTGCTTCTTCGTCGGTAAGCGGAGCGGGCTGTTCGGTGAAATATTTCTGCCAGTTGCCATCTGCGCAAACGTCTTCTTCGTTTTTGTTGATGTAACCGTCGATTACGTTGTCGCGGTCGGGACGGCCAAGACCTTCTTTGAAGGGAAGGTTAAGAACTTTTTCGTGCTGGCGAAGGAACCAGGTGTCTGCTTTGGTACCTGCAAGGCGGGTGCAGTGGATTCTGGACTGCTGGCCTGCGCCAACGCCGATTGCCTGTCCGTCAACTGCATAGCAAACGGAGTTGGACTGTGTGTATTTAAGGGTGATAAGAGCAACGATGAGGTCACGAACTGCGGATTCGGGCATGTCTTTGTTTTCGGTTACGATGTTTTTAAGAAGGTCAGCGTCAATTTTGAAATTGTTTCTGCCCTGTTCAAAAGTGATTCCGAAAACATGTTTGTGTTCAATAACTTCCGGAACGTAATCGGGGTCGATCTTAACGATGTTATAACCGCCTTTACGTTTGGATTTAAGGATTTCGAGAGCTTCGGGTTCATAACCGGGAGCGATTACGCCGTCGGAAACTTCGCGTTTGATGAGAAGAGCGGTTTTAACGTCGCAAACGTCGGAAAGAGCTACCCAGTCACCGAAGGAGCACATTCTGTCGGTGCCGCGAGCTCTTGCGTAAGCGCAGGCAAGAGGAGATTCGTCAAGGCCTTCGATATCGTCAACAAAGCAAGCTTTTTTAAGGTCATCGGAAAGCGGAATGCCAACTGCTGCGGACGTGGGGCGTACGTGTTTGAAGGAAGTTACTGCGGGAAGACCGAGAGCTTCTTTAAGTTCTTTAACAAGCTGCCAGCTGTTGAAAGCATCAAGGAAGTTGATGAAGCCGGGGCGGCCGTTAAGAATTTCGATAGGAAGATCTTCGCCGTTATCCATGAAAATTTTGGAAGGTTTCTGGTTGGGGTTGCATCCGTATTTAAGTTCAAATTCTTTCATCGTTCAAGCGCTCCTTATTAATATATCATTTATTTTTATTGATAAGTCTGTTTTCTTTTTCGCCGGTTTCAAGGTCAACATAGCGAACATAGAGGGAGATCTTGTTGTTTTCGTTAAGTGCGTTCCAAAGAGATTCGGTGAAAGCATCGATATCGTCCGGAATTGCAACTCTTTCGGGTTCGCCCTGGAAGGTAGGGATGGGGTTTCCGTCACAAACATAGGTGTGGATGAAATGGCCAAGGCCGGGAAGTGCGGGGTAATCGAAGGTGTAGCGGTTGCAGGCGGTGCCTTCTGCGTCGGCAGATTTAAGGATGCTCATCTGATAGGTGAAATCGCCGTTTGCGAAAGTTGCCATACCGCTGATTCGAGGAGTAAGGTTCGGAGCATCCGGTTCAAATTCGCGGGTTGCAAGGGAGCCGCTGAAAGTTCCGCCGCATTTGATTCCGTTATAGATAGTATCAGTCTGGTCGCCGTTGGTTACGATAAGTTTGTTATCAAGTTCGCGAAGAGCAGCGTAAATAATAAGGCTGGGGTCTTCAACTTTGGAAGCATCAAAAGGTTCGGTGAAAAGAGCATTGTCGCGTTCAACAAAAACGCGGTTGCGGCTGTTTGCGCTTCTTCCCATGATGAAATATGCAAAAGCTGCTTTTTTAGCGTCGGCGGTTTTGCCGATTACAATTCCGCGGCCAACATAAGCGTTGTCTTTGATAAGTTCGGCAATGTCGTTGATTTTGTAAATGTCCATAATCTTTTTCCTCTCTTTTATGTTTATTCCGAAATTATTTTGGCACAAACTTTTTCGACCGAAAGGGGAAGGATCTTCCATTCGGCCTGGCGCATTACGCGCTTCTGAAGGGTTTCGGGGGTGTCGTTTTCGCGGATTGCAACGGCTTTCTGCATAATGATCTCGCCGCCGTCGGGGATCTCATTAACAAAATGAACGGTTGCGCCGGTAACTTTAACGCCGTAAGCAAGGGCTGCTTCGTGAACGTGAAGTCCGTAAAAACCTTTTCCGCAGAAGGAAGGGATAAGCGCCGGGTGAACGTTGATTATACGTTTGGGATAATCTTTGGTGAAATTTTCGCTCAGTATAGCCATAAAGCCCGCAAGAACGATAATTTCAATTCCGTTTTCGGTAAGAAGGTCTTTGATCTTCTGTTCAAAAGCTTCGGCGGAGCCGAGTTCTTTTTTAAGAACGGTTGCGGTCTTGATTCC
>JAFOYK010000002.1 GCA_017424665.1 Oscillospiraceae bacterium | reverse complement strand
GCGACAAAAAACGGTCCTGTGGAGCATTTTTAAGTGCTTCAAGGAGCGGAGCGACGCGAAAAAAGTCCCTCCTTCTCCGCCAAAAAATACCGTCGGACAAAGTCCGGCGGTATTTTTTATGAATTTGGGCCCGAACCCTTTTTTATTTTAATAATCAGCTTTAAAAAAATTTACAAATAAAAGGTTTTATTAAAACCGTTTTTGTGATATGGTAATGTAAACGAAAAAATGCGGAGGTGTCTCCTTGGAATATTACAGAGAACAAAACGGCTTTCCGGAAGAAAATAATCCCGGAACCGTTTATCACACCGGAAACGGTTTTTATACGCCTTATGTTGAGCCCCTTTGGAAAAAAGAAAAACGAAAAATAAGAAGCGCCGGAAACGGAATCGGCCTTGCCTCTCTCGGATACGTTGCCCTTTCCCTTATTCTTGGAATCGTCTATGGAATTTTGCTGGAATTTATTTTGCCTTTGTTCAACATCGGCGGTTCGCTCTATGTCAGCGAAACTTTTGAATGGCTTTCAACCCTTCTGATTTATGTTGTGACCCTTCTCGTTCCTTTTGGAATCTATGCTCTTTGCATAAAAATGCCGCTTAAAGTCGCGCTTCCTTTCCGCAAAGCAAAAGCCGATCTTACCTTCGGCGGTCTTTTTGTGGGTCTTGGAATGGGCGTTCTCGCTTCCTATGCCACAAACTATCTTCAGCTCGGTCTTGAAGCTGTCGGAATCGGAATAACCATGCCGGAATATGAAGTTCCGGTAACCGTTCCGGGAATAGTTCTTTATGTAATTGTCCTGACCGTTGCCCCGGCTTTCATCGAAGAAATAATTTTCCGCGGAATCGTAATGCAAAGCCTGCGCCGCTTCGGCGATATTTTCGCTTTGGTAGCTTCGGCGCTCATCTTCGGAATTTTCCATCTCAATCTTATCCAGATGCCCTATGCTTTCATTCTCGGCCTTTGCATCGGCTATCTCGTTATGAGAAGCGGCTCTCTCTGGGTGGGAATCCTTATCCATTTTGTGAACAACAGCGTTGCGGTGGTTTTCGAATTCCTTTACCCCAATATGACCGAAGAAGCCTGGATTATGGCAAACTCTGTGTATAATCTTATTTGTGTTATACTTTCCGTAATAGCAATTGCGGTTCTTCTGATGAAATATAAAGATATGTTCCGCTTTGAACCGAGCAGAAGCGTTCTTGCTCCCGGAAAGAGAACATTGTATTTCCTTACTTCCCCTGCGCTTATTCTTGCAATGCTTGCGGCGGTGGCAATGACTTTGCCCTATATCTATCTGCTTTAAAGTGGGAGGAAAAAACCGATGACCGATGAAGAATATATGCGCGAGGCGCTTTCCCTTGCGGAAAAAGCGTTTGAGCTCGGCGAAGTTCCCGTGGGCGCTGTTGCGGTCTGGGAAGGCAAAATTGTCGGAAGGGGAATGAACCTTCGCGAAACGGACAAAAACGCTCTTCGCCATGCCGAAATCATGGCCATTGACGAAGCCTGTAAAAATCTCGGCGGCTGGCGCCTTTGGAAATGCGACCTTTACGTTACCCTTGAACCCTGCCCCATGTGTGCCGGAGCAATTATAAATTCGAGGGTTAAAAGAGTTATCTACGGCGCTTCCGACCCGAAAGCAGGTTCCTGCGGAAGCCTTACAAATCTTTTCGAAATGCCCTATAACCACAAACCGGAAGTTGTTTCCGGCGTTCTTGAAAAAGAATGTTCCGAAATCTTAAGCAGGTTTTTCGCAAGGCTCCGTGAAAAAAGAAAAAAGGAAAATCCGTCCGATTAACGGGCGGATTTTTTTGTTAGGCACAGAAAAAATCATTTTTGCCCAAAAGAAAAGCCGGCGGCATAAAATATAATGTGCCTTTTTCGAAAGGCTTTTATATAGCGAAGGCGGAACGTTTTTTCGGAAAGCCTTCGCATTTTTTTTGCCCGAAATTTGAAAATTTTTTGTAAATTAAGCGAATAGCGCTATTCCGTTTGGGAATAACGCCTTTCTCAAGGTTGACCTTTTTTATGGTTTTTGATAAAATAAACTGTAAAAATATATTTTTTAATATATATTTTAATATTATAACGGCGAAACACAGTATCCTGTAATAATTTTCAAGGAGATGTTTTTAAGATGAAAGAAGTAATTATTGCCCCCTCTATACTTTCCGCAGATTTTGCGATCCTCGGCGAAGAATGTGCCGCAATGGAAAAAGCAGGCGCAGATCAGCTTCATATCGACGTTATGGACGGTCATTTCGTTCCCAACATCAGCTATGGCGCACCCATTATGAAAAGCCTTCGCAAAGTAAACAAAATGTTCTTCGACACCCATCTTATGATTTCCGAGCCCCTTCGTTACATCGAAGATTTTGTAAAAGGCGGTGCCGACAGAATCACCTTCCATCTTGAATGTGACAACGACCCCATGGAAGTTATCGAAAAGATAAAATCCTTCGGTGTTCTTCCGGCAATCGCCATCAAACCCGGAACTCCCTATGAAAAAGTCGTTCCCTATCTTCCTTTCATCGAAATGGTCCTTGTAATGACCGTTGAACCCGGTTTCGGCGGCCAGAGCTTTATGGCTGATATGATGCCGAAAGTAAAGGCTCTTCGCGAAATTATCGACAAAGAGGGCCTTTCCGTAAACATCCAGGTTGACGGCGGAATCGATAAAAACACCATCGGAACCGCAGCCGAAGCAGGCGCAAACATTTTTGTAGCCGGTTCCGCTCTCTTCAAACAGGAAGATTATGAAAAAGCCGTTGCGGAGCTTCGCGCCGCAGCAAACTAAATCCTTAAAATCCTTTGGAGGAAAACAATGTCATTATTTGTAAAAGGCATTTTTCTTGAACAGAAAAAAGAGCCTATGCTTACCAGAAGCACTTTGGTAATGCGCCAGGAATTTGAATATTTCGACTGCGATTTTCCGGATTCCGCAATAGACGAACTTTCCCGCGAACAGATAATCGAGCTTGCCCGCCTTGCCGAAATCGTTGACGAAAGCGACGGCAAAATGCTTTGGGAAAAGCTTGAAAAATCCCCTTCCGGCGAAAACGTGACCCTTATTGTGGATGCGGTTGATGATGAACCCTATATCTCCAGCCAGATGAGCGTTGGAATCCACCAGCCGGAAAAACTTTCTCTCGGAACCGAACTTTGCGAAAAAGTTCTTTCCCCGGAAAAAGTCTATATCGCAATGTATCGCCATATTCTTGATTCCAACTTCGGAATTCCGAAGAAAATCGGAAAATATCACGTCAAAAAAATCGGCGGACTTTATCCCGCCGAAAGCAGAGTTCACCGCCATCTTCCCAAAGGCAAAAACTCCGTTATAATCGGTGCCTGCGCAATGCTCCACCTTGCAAGAGCTGCGGAGGAAAGCAGAAAGATGACCACCTGTTTCGTAACCGTTGCGGGCGACGTTGTTAAAAACCCCAGAAACGTCGAAGTTCCCATCGGAACCACCGCCGAAAAAATTCTTGAACTTTGCGGCCTTACCGAAGAGCCGGAAGCAATAATCCTTGGCGGTTCCATGACCGGCCGCGCGATTTTTGAACCGGAAAACGAAACGGTCGGCCCCACCACCCGCGGAGTTATCGCCCTTTCAAGAAGTTACGGTACATACAGCTACACCTGCATCGGCTGCGGAAGATGTGACCACGCATGCCCCAAAGCCCTTTCCGTCTGCATGATGAGAAAATTTGCCGAAAACGGAAAATTCGATATGCTCGAAAAATATGACGTGGATATGTGCATCGGCTGCGGAGCCTGCTCCTACGTATGCCCGTCAAGAATCGACGTTTCCGCAACTTTGATCAAAGCTAAAAAACAGATGGAACTTGCGAAAAAGGAGGGCAATTTATGAAAGAAAGACTTATGTTCCAGAACGCCCCCCACGTAAGACAGAGCGAATCGGTCGTAACAATGATGACCGACGTTATTGTTGCCCTTTTGCCGATTTATCTTATCGCGTTTTTCTATCACGGGGCAAGAAGCCTTGTTCTCGGAATTTCCGGAGTGCTTTTCTGCGGCCTTCTTTCCGTTCTCGGCGCAATTCTTCTTCGTGAAAAACCGGCGGCGGACCTTACCCCGATAATCACCGGTCTTATAATTCCGCTTCTTCTTCCGGCGGATATCCCTTATTACGTTCTTTTCTCCGCTTGCGCCGTTGCGATTTTTGTCGTAAAAATTCCTTTCGGCGGAACCGGATATAACCTTTTCAACCCCGCGGCGGTCGGTTTTGCTTCCGTTGCGATCTGCTGGCCGGAACTTGTTTTCAGATATCCCGCAACTATGCAGAAAATCGAAGTTTTCGGTGAAAGCACCGTAAAAATTGCCCAGAGCCCGGCTTACAGCCTTTCTCTTGGGGCAATTCCGGACCAGAACATTCTCGACCTTCTTCTCGGAAGCGCGCCGGGCCCCATGGGCGCAACCAACATTCTTGTTGTTGTTGCCTGCGGAATTTTCCTTATTGTTAAGAAAGCAATAAACTGGATCGAGCCGGTTTCTTTCATTCTGCCCTATTCCGTTCTTTGCCTTCTTTTCCCGAGAATCGGCGGTTCCCCGCTGGAAGCGCTTTGCTATGAACTTTTCAGCGGCGCTCTTATCTTCGGCGCTTTCTTCATGCTTACCGAGCCGGTAACTTCGCCGAAGCGAGATTTCGGAAAACTTATGGCGGGGGTTTCTTCCGCAATTGTGGTTTTCCTTTTCCGCTATTTCGGAAAATTTGAAATGGGTTTCGCAAGCGCCCTTATCCTTATGAACGTGTTCTCTCCGATTTTCGATTCCGTTTGTGAAAACGTTCTTCATGTTCTGCGCCATACCGACAACATTTCCGCTTCAATAAAAGCTGAAATTGCGGCAAAAAAAGCGGCAAAAACCGTTTCCGAACCCGTTGTTCGCCCGGTTAAGAAAACCGAAGAAGCCGAAATCGCCGAAGTATCCGAAGAAATCGCAGAAATTGAAGCAATCGAAGTTTCTGAAGAAGTTTTGGAAGCCGAAAATGAAACCACCGAAGAAACCGAAAAAGAGGAGGCTTTGGCAAAATGAAAACAGAAATCAAAAAAAGCCTCGAATATATCTTCGTTAAAAACCCCGTTCTCGTTCTCGGGCTTGTAATCGGCCAGCTGGCGGCGGGCGATATCAGCCTTCAGAACGCGGCGGCTCTTTCCGTAACATTTTTCTTCATAACCGTTCCGGTTATGCTTTTTGCTTCAACCCTTGGCAAAAAAATTCCTTCCGGAATAAATTTTGTCTGCTATGCGCTTCTTTCCGCGGCAATGCTCGTTCCGGCATATTTCGTAAGCGGAAGTTTTTCCGCAACAATTTTCGATTCTGCGGGAATTTATCCGGCGCTTCTTGCGGTTTCAACCGTTCCGATAATCTATTCTTCCAAAATTGCCGAAAAACAGACCCCGGCAAAAGCAATTCTTAACGGAGTTTGCATAGCAGCCGGCTTTGCTTTCACCGCCGTAATTCTCGGTGCGGCAAGGGAATTTCTCGGAAAGGGAAGCCTTTGGAATTTTAAATTTTCCGAAGCTTATTACCCCGCGGCAAAACTTCCTTTCTGGGGATTTATCCTCCTCGGATTCATGGCCGCAAT
>JAFOYK010000073.1 GCA_017424665.1 Oscillospiraceae bacterium | reverse complement strand
GTGATACTGTGATTACATACATCTAACATAATATATAAATCTTTTCCACGAATACTTTCATCCAAAATACCCTTGCTTTCACCGCTTCCAAAACGGGGACAGGATGCACCTAATAAGTAGCTGTCTTCAACATAGCCTGTAAAGGCCGGTTCATCTTTTGCAATGTTCTTTACACTCTTTCGATATTCTACCAAATAGTCATTTACCTTATTTCCTAATTCTGTACAGCTGTCTAAAGCAATGAGCTTCAGTGGGGCATAGGGAAGTGCTTTTTCAAGTTCTTGTAAATTTGGCATTTTTCCACCTCGTCCAATTTTATTTAGTAATCATTCAGGAGTTTGAACCTGTATGAACCATTACCATTTTCCTTCTTATTTATAACATTCTACTAGTGACACGTCAAGAAATTTCTAGTACAATATAAGAAGTGTGACTAGTTTTTTCGCATTGTATTTGTGCCGGAATAGATATGGAAGCATATTCATTTGTGGCATCAGGAGGAAATTATGAAGTTAGAAAATCATGTGATAAAAGCAGTGGAGCCTGGAAGCATTGCAGATGAAATGGGTGTTGAGCCAGGTGATATATTGTTAACCATAAATGATGAACCTGTGGAGGATATTTTTGATTACCAGTTTATGACACAGGAGGAGTCATTGAATGTTGCAATTCAGAAATGTGGAACCAATGAAGAGTGGGTTTTAGAGATTGAAAAAGAAGAGTGGGAGGATTTGGGAATCGAATTTGAAAATGGTCTTATGGATGATTACCGTTCCTGTCACAATAAATGTATTTTTTGTTTTATTGACCAGATGCCAAAGGGAATGAGGGATTCATTGTATTTTAAGGACGATGATTCCAGACTATCCTTCCTTCAGGGAAACTATGTAACTCTGACCAATATGAAACAAAAGGATATAGATAAGATTATTAAGTACCATTTGTCGCCGATAAATATTTCCTTTCAAACCATGAACAGGGAATTGCGCTGTAAAATGCTTAACAACCGTTTCGCCGGTGAAGCCCTTGATAAGGTAGATCAATTGTATGAAGCCGGAATTGTCATGAATGGTCAAATTGTCCTTTGTAAAGATGTGAACGATGGGAAAGAACTGGAATACAGCCTGGAGCAGCTTTTTAAATATGTGCCTGTGTTAGAAAGTGTTTCGGTTGTTCCGGTGGGGCTCTCAAAATACAGGGAGGGGCTTTATCCCCTTGAGCCATTCACAAAGGAGGATGCCTGCAAAGTCATTGATTTAATCGAAAACTGGCAGAAAAAAGCTTATGAGAAATATGGGCTTCATTTTGTCCATGCATCAGACGAATGGTATATTTTAGCACAGAGGGATATGCCGGACGCAGATTCCTATGACGGTTACCTGCAATTAGAAAATGGCGTGGGTATGTTGAGGCTTTTGATGGATGAATTTGAAGATTCCCTTGCGCAATATGAACGTTGGTGCAAAAAGCAGGGGCTTGTGGCAATGAAACCAAAACACTCTTCCTTTTCCATGATAACAGGAAGATTGGCATATCCATATTTAAAAAAGATCGCACAATGTCTGATGGAACGAATACCGGAACTAAAAATTCATGTATATGAGATTGTGAATGAATTTTTCGGAGAACAGATTACGGTATCCGGACTTTTGACAGGACAGGATATCATAGAACAGCTTAAGGACAAAGAGCTGTTAGGAGAGCTGTTGCTTCCACAGAATGTTCTTCGCAGTGGGGAAGAAGTTTTTTTGGATGATGTAACACTTTCCCAGTTAGGAAAGACTTTACAAGTTTCGGTGAATATTGTAAAATCAAGCGGATATGAGTTTTTAGATTATATTTTTGATAAGGAGATCGTATGGGAAAAAGAAAAGGAAAGCCAATATTAGCAGTGGTAGGCAGACCCAACGTAGGAAAATCCACCCTTTTTAACGCAATCACCAATGCCGGCGCACAGGCAGCAAACTATCCTTTCTGCACCATTGAACCCAACGTAGGCATTGTTGCTGTTCCGGAACCCCGCCTTGATAAACTTGCGGAAATTTACCAGCCGGAAAAATACACCCCCGCAACCGTTGAATTTGTTGACATCGCAGGTCTTGTTAAAGGCGCCGCAAAAGGCGAAGGTCTCGGCAACAAATTCCTTGCAAATATCCGCGAAGTTGATGCTCTTATCCACGTTGTCCGCTGCTTTAATGACGACAACGTAATCCATGTTGACGGTTCTGTAAACGCAGGCCGCGACATCGAAGTCATCAACCTTGAACTCATCTTCTCCGATATCGAAATTCTTGACAGAAGAATCGCAAGAGTTGAAAAAGACCTTAAAGGCGACCGCAGCCTTGCCGACGAACTTGCACTTCTCAAACAGCTTAAGGCACATCTTGAAGAAGGCAAATCCGCAAGAGCTTTCGTTTGTGACGAAGAAGAAAAAGAAATCATAAGCGCTCTTCCCCTTCTTTCCAACAAACCCATCATCTATGCCGCAAACATGAGCGAAGACGACTTTATCGAAGGCGTTGAAAACAACGAAAACTATAAATTCGTTGAAGAGATCGCAAAATCCGAAAACGCCGCTGTAATGCCCGTCTGCGCAAAATTCGAAGAAGAGATTTCCGACATGGAACCGGACGAAAAGAAAGAATTCCTTGCCGAAATCAATCTTGAGGAATCCGGTCTTGACCGTATGATCAAAGCAAGCTATGACCTTCTCGGCCTTATGAGCTTTCTTACCGCAGGTAAGAAAGAAGTTCGCGCATGGACCATTAAAAAAGGCACCAAAGCTCCCAAAGCAGCGGGCGCAATCCATTCCGACTTTGAAAAAGGCTTTATCCGTGCCGAAATCGTTAAATATGACGACCTTATCGCTCTCGGTTCCTGGAACGCCGCAAAAGAGAAAGGTCTTATGAAGAGCGAAGGCAAAGAATATGTTATGCAGGACGGAGACATTGTCGAATTCCTGTTTAATGTATAAAAAATCCAATACTGCAACTTAAGGAGGCGCAGATACCATGAAACCGAAACGCCTTGTTACCAACGCAATGCTCATTGCAATGTACGTGGTGCTCAGCCTTGTTGCCACAATTAACCTTGGCAACATGAAATTCACCCTCGACAGCCTTCCGATAATCGTCGGAGCCGCTTTGTTCGGCCCGGTTGACGGAATGCTCATCGGACTTCTGGGAAGCTTCACAAACCAGATGCTCACTTACGGATTTTCCGCAACGACCCTGCTTTGGATAATTCCCGCCGGTGTAAGAGGACTTTTGATCGGTCTTTTCGCAAAGCACCATAACTTTGATATGAGCTTTAAACAGACCCAGTTCATCACCATTTCTTCCGCCCTTATCGTAACGGCTCTTAACACCGCCGCTATGTATATCGATTCGAAGATCTACGGTTATTATTCCTTTGCCTATGTTTTCGGCGGAATTGTTCCGAGAATTATTGCGGGAATTATTGTTGCGTTTGTTTTCGGCGCAATTCTCCCCCATATTCTTAAACCGCTTAAAAGAATCGTTGTTTCTCCGAAAAACGCAAAGAAAAAAGGAGAACCGAAGGAACGCAGATGTCCTTACTGCAAAGCCCCGATTAAAGAAGACGCCGAAAAATGCGATTACTGCGGAGCTGAATTTTAAAAAACAAAACCGCCCCGAAAGGGGCGGTTTTTTGTTAAAAATGTTGCATTTTTCAGTTTTTAGTGGTATTATTAACAAAAAGGATCTTTAAAGACGGTACAGAGAGACCGGCAAGATCGAAACCCCGAAACCTTTTAGTAAAATTGGAGTTTAACGGTTCTGCCTGTCTTACCGGCGGAACCGTTTTTTGTTTTTCCGAAAGGTGGAATCAAAATGGAATTCAAATCCGACCTTATGGATTCCGACGCGCTTAAACGCTGTCTTATCCGAATTTCTCACCAGATTCTTGAACGCAACGGCGGAACGAAAAATCTTTGCCTTGTCGGAATCAAGACCCGCGGAGTTCCAATTGCAAAAATAATCCGCGAAAACATTCTGGCAATTGAGGGCACTGAAGTTCCCGTCGGAACCATCGACATCAGTTTTTACCGCGACGACATTGACCAGAACTTTGTTGACCCAAAGATAACCGGCGCCGACCTTCCCTTCGACGTTAACGGAAAAACCATTGTTCTTGTTGATGACGTTATCCACACCGGAAGAACCACCCGCGCCGCCATCGACTGCCTTTTAAAACACGGAAGACCCGCTTTCATCCAGCTTGCGGCGGTTATTGACCGCGGCCACCGGGAACTTCCCATCCGCCCGGATTTTGTGGGCAAAAACATTCCAACTTCGCGTGAGGAGCTTATTTCCGTTCGCGTCCCTTCCATCGACGGCGAGTTCGGAGTAAAGCTTTTTACAAAATAAAAAGAAAAGAAAATTTCAGGAGGAAACACAGATGAAACTCATCTACAACGTTGAAGATAAGCCTAAGTTCAGCCAGCTTATCGTCTTTGCTTTCCAGCAGCTTCTTGCAATTATCACCGCAACCATCGTAGTCCCGATTCTTGTTAACGCATACGGCGCAGTTAACCTTGAAATGGACCCCGCAGCAGCACTTCTCGGCGCAGGCGTTGGTACCCTTGTTTACCAGTTCTTCACCAAGAAAAAGAGCCCCGTTTTCCTCGGAAGCTCCTTTGCTTTCCTTTCTTCCATGTATTCCGCAACCGTTTTCGGTTTCTTCGGAATCATCCTCGGCGCAGTTTTCGCAGGCGCTGTTTATGTAGTAATTGCTCTTCTTGTTAAAGCTGTCGGTTCCGGCTGGCTCAACAAACTTATGCCCACCGTTGTAATCGGACCCACCGTTGCTCTCATCGGTCTTTCCCTTGCAGGAAACGCTGTCGGCGACCTTACCAAATCCTCCGCAACCGGCGAGGCTTACAGCCTTGCGGCAATTGTCTGCGGTCTTTTCACCCTTGCAGTAACCATCTGGGTCTGCGCAAAAGGCAAAGGCTTTGTTAAACTTATCCCCTTCATCGTAGGCGTTCTTGCAGGTTATGCTCTTGCTTCCGTTTTCACCCTTATCGGAAACGTTGCAGAAATTGACGCTCTTAAAGTTATCGACTATTCCGCTCTTGTTAACAACTTCAGCACCATCAACCTTGGAAGCTTCTTCCACCTTCCCAAATTCGCATTTGTTGAAGCATTCAAAGAACTTTCGGGCGGCGGCTTTGCAATGAAACTTGCAGACTTCGGAACTCTTATGCTTCTTTATGCTCCTGTTGCTTTCGTTGTTTTCGCAGAACACGTTGCTGACCACAAAAACATTTCCTCCATCATTGAACGCGACCTTCTTGCTGAACCCGGCCTTGACAAAACCCTTCTCGGCGACGGCGTTGGCTCCATGGCAGGCGCATTCTTTGGCTGCTGCCCCAACACCACTTACGGCGAATCCGTTGGCTGCGTTGCTCTTACCAAAAACGCTTCCATCGTAACCATCAGAACCGCTGCTCTTCTTTCCATTTGCCTTGCGTTCTTCAGCCCCTTCGTAGCTTTCGTTAACACCATTCCCAGCTGCGTTCTCGGCGGTATCTGCACCGCGCTTTATGGCTTCATCGCTGTTTCCGGTCTTAAAATGATCCAGACCGTTGACCTTAACAAAGAACACAATCTCTTTGTTGTAAGCTCCATCCTCGTTCTCGGCATCGGCGGTTTCATGCTTGATTTCGGCGCACTCCAGATCACTTCCATCGCCGCTTCCCTTATCGTCGGTATTCTTGTTAACCAGTTCCTTAAAGAAAAAGAAGCCTGATTTCAAACCAGATAAAAAACGGCCCGAAAGCTTTTTCGGGCCGTTTTTTTGCTTGTTCACAAAAAATTTACGTAAAATATTCCAATTCCGCCATAATATGAGGCTATAATTGTCAAAAAAAACTTGCAGTATTCTGTGATTTGTCGTAAAATATTAATGTATAAAATTATGCCTTTCAATATTAAAGGAGGACAATTAATGAAAAAAAGAATTTTCAGCGCTCTTCTTGCTGTTCTTATGGTAGTACTTATTCTCCCCGTACAGGCCTTTGCAGCAACCGAAGAAATTAAAGGCGCATTCGTTGGACAAAACTTTGAAACCGCAATCGGTGATGCTCTTGGTGCAAAAAGCTTTTCCAAAAGCGGAAACATTCCCGACGGTCTTAAACTTTCCGGCAGCTGGGCTTACAAGAACACTTTCGGTGATTATGTTCTTCAGATGACCCTTTCCGGAAAACCCACCAAAGCAGGTACCTATAACTTCACTGTAGGCTATCTTAAAGAAGACGGCACTGTTGTTAAAAAAGTTGATCACACCATGGTTGTCGGTGAAAAAGCTCCCTTCGATTATGTTGAATCCATCAGAATCGAAAAATGGCCCAACAAAACCACCTATTACCTCGGAGATACTGTTGACCTTACCGGACTTAAAGTTACCGCAATTGTTTATAACTATGACGCAAAAGACAAAGTTTATGAACCGAGCGAAATTGAAGTAACCGATCTTGTCTGGGCTGAACCTGCAGTATTCACTTCTGACGAAGCACAGAACGTTGAGATCTATCTCAAGGCTCCCGGCAATCAGAAAGGCGACCTTGAACTCTTCAACGACCATTTCCGCGTAGATTTCAAATATGCCGACCCCAACACCGTTATGAGAATTGAAGTTTACCAGAAACCCACCAAGCTCACCTACACCGTTGGCGAAACTCTTGATACTGCAGGAATGACCGTTCGCCTTCACAAAGGCGACGGCAGCGCACAGGATATCACCGAAGGTTTCAAAACCGACGTTACCAAACTTGATGAAGTCGGAACCAAAACCGTTACCGTAACTTACGGCGAAGGCGACAAAGCTGTTACCGCAACTTTCGACGTTAAAGTTGAAGAAAAGGTTGAAGCTCCTGTTTCCAGCTCTTCTTCCTCTTCCGTTCCGGAACCCAGTTCTTCTGTCCCGGAATCCTCTTCCGAATCCTCTTCCGAAGAAGAAATCACCTCTTCTTCCGAATCTTCCTCTGAAGAAGAAATTCCCGTTTCTTCCGAATCTTCTTCCGAACCTGAAGAAATCGAAGTAATCGGCGGAGTTTCCGAAGGCCCCGAAGATGACGACAACGCCAAAGGCGGAATTCCCTTCTGGGTATGGATTATTGTCGGTCTTCTCGTAATTCTTATTGCTGCCGCAGTTGCACTTTTCATCATCGGCAGAAAACGCATTGACGACTGATTTGAAATTACATAACAAAAGGCGCTTCAAATGAAGCGCCTTTTTTGTTTTTGTTTAAAACTTAAAACCTGTAACAACTCTGTCGCGGTCTTCGTAATCTTTTCGGACCGCGGCATTTTTATATCCGTTTTCTGTAAGAATGTTTGCAACGGCTTCGCCCTGAGTGTCGCCTATTTCAAAGGCTATCATTCCGCCTTCGTTAAGATGTTCAAACCAGTTTTTTGCGATGGCTCTGTAAAAATCGAGCCCATCGGTTCCGCCGAAAAGCGCCGTTTCCGGTTCGAAAGTAACTTCCGTCTGAAGTTCCTTCATTTCCTCACCTGTTATATAAGGCGGATTTGATACGATGCAATCGAAGTTTCCGAAAGCTTCGAGAGCGTCTCTCTGAAGCGTTTTAACGGGGTTTTGGTGGAAGCCGTTATTCTTTTCAAGAAATCCGAAAGCGCCATCATAAAGCTCCACAGCCGTTACCTCGGCGCCCGGGAGTTCCTTCGCAAGAGTTAT
>JAFOYK010000011.1 GCA_017424665.1 Oscillospiraceae bacterium | reverse complement strand
TATGCCCTTTCGTAATGAAATATTCCGGTTCTTTCGGTTCGGCTTCGCCGTCAAAAGAATCCACTATAATGAGCTTTATCTTCATTTTTTCGGGGATAAGGCTTTTTATATATACCGAAGCCTGCTGGCCGGGTTTCAACCTTGAACAGCTTTCCGCAAGCCCCGCAAGGTTCGGCGCAAGTTCGACAAAAACTCCGTAATCCTCAACGGAACGGATTATTCCGCCAACGGTTTCACCTGCGGAAAAATAAGCGGCGTTTTCCTCCCAGGTTCCCAAAAGTTCTTTGTGGGAAAGGCAGATCCTTCCGGTTCCGTCCCTTCCGGAAACAACGGCGAAAATTTTCTGGCCGCTTTTAAAACGGTCGGAAGGGTGGCTGATTCTTGAAACGCTTATGGAATCAATGGGTAAAAGGGAAGAGATTCCGCAGCCGATATCCGCAAAGCAGCCGAAATTTTCCATATGGGTGATAACGGCGGGGATGATATCTCCGGGAAGAAGTTTATCAAGATAGTTTTCGGTACATTCTTCCTGAACGGCTTTTCTTGAACAAATTGCCGTAAGGCGGCCGTTTTTATCTTCTTCAAAATCCGTTATGATGAAGCAAACCGGTTTTCCGACCCTTGAAATAAGTGCAATATCCCTTGTTTCGCCGGTTTCAATTCCGATTGCGCCTTCGTTTTTCGGAATAATTCCCCTAATCGTTCCAAGGTCGACGATAAGGTCGTGCTTTGCGGTGCAAACGGTTGCCTTTGCTTCAAGAATGGTTTTGTTTTCCTGCGCCTTTTTAAGAGTTTCAATGCCCGAAAGGGCCTCTTTGTTTTTTTGCGTATCTATAAGGGAGCCTTCCGGCAGATATTCCGTCATTTCGTTTTCCTCCAAAATTTTTTATGGAATATCTATATTCGGAAAGTTCCGGAAATATGAAAAAAGCGGAGCCTTTGGCTCCGCTTTTTTTAAAGCTGAAGAATTTATATGCGCTTTCGTCGGGGTTGTTATAATAGTTTTCTTCGATTTTATTGAGAACATAGCCGCATTTTTCAAAAACTTTTTGCATTGCCTTGTTGGAAGCTCTTGTTTCCCCGCAAAAACGAAGCATTTTCTCTTTCTTCATCTCTTCGGTAACGTGGTCAAGGAGTTTTTCGGCAAATTTATTTCCGCGAAAATCCGGATGGACCGCAACGTTCATGATTTTTACGTAATCGTATTCGCCTTTCCAGTTATAGATGAATACGTCGGCGATTATTTTTTCACCTTCTGTGAAAGCGTAATAAATGCTTCTTTCGTCCTTGAGAAGATCCTCCCAATCCTCCGTTTTCCAAAAATCGGTGGGAAAACAAAGTTTATCGAAAGCGACAATTTCATCGAAATTTTCGAATCCTAAAATTTTAAGTTCGGGCATTTTTAAACCCTCCTTCCGCAAAAACAAAATCATCATACCATTTTTTTGTTGATTTGGCAACATTTCACCGCGGTTGCAAAATCCGCCTTATTATGTTATATTAATAAATTAGGAAAATGTTATCCTGAAAGGAGCGACTTATATGGATGTCAAAATCGGAGATATTCTTTTGATGAAGAAAAACCATCCCTGCGGCGGCGCAAGGTTTGTTGTTCTGCGCTCCGGAATGGATTTTAAACTCCGCTGTGAAAAATGCGGCCACGAGGTGGAAGTTCCCAGAAGCAAAGCGGAAAAAAACATAAAACAAATAATCCGGGAGGGCGCCGATGTTTGATAAGCTTGAAGATATCGAAAGGCGCTTTCGACAGAATTCCCTTCGGCTTTATGAACCGGAAGTTATAAACGATAACGAACTTTATACAAAGCTTCTTAAAGAACAAAGGGAACTTGAACCCGTCGCCCTTAAATATCGCGAATATAAGGAAGCAAAAGCGCATTTTGCCGAAGCGGAAGAAATTCTTTCCGAAGAAAGCGACCGCGAACTTCGCGATATGGCAAAGGAACAGCTTGAAGAAAGCAAAAACCTTATGGAATCCTGTGAGGAAGAACTTAAAATTTTGCTTATTCCAAAAGACCCGGATGAAGACCGTTCCGTAATCATGGAAATCAGAAGCGGAACCGGCGGCGAAGAAGCGGCGCTTTTTGCGGCGGATCTTTACCGCACCTATTCCATGTATGCGGATTCCAAAGGCTGGAAAACCGAAGTTATTTACGCAAACGCAACCGAACTTGGCGGATATAAAGAAATTTCCTATTCCGTTGAAGGCGAAGGCGTTTTCGGAAGGTTCCGTTTCGAAAGCGGAACCCACCGTGTCCAGCGCGTTCCCGTAACGGATTCCCAGGGCAAGATCCAGACTTCCGCCGTAACTGTTGCGGTTCTTCCGGAAGCCGAAAACGTCGAAATCGAAATTGACCCCAACGACCTTAAAATCGATACTTTCCGTTCAAGCGGCGCCGGCGGCCAGCATATCAATAAAACAAGCTCCGCTATACGAATCACCCATATCCCTACAGGAATGGTCGTTGAATGTCAGGACGAACGAAGCCAGTATAAAAACAAAGATAAGGCTATGAAAGTTTTAAGAAGCCGCCTTTATGAACAAAAACAGCGTGCCGCTGACGAAAGCCGCGCCGCGGACAGAAAAGCCCAGGTCGGAAGCGGCGACAGAAGCGAACGCATCCGAACATATAACTTCCCCCAGGGAAGGGTCACCGACCACAGAATCGGCCTTACGCTTTATAAAATCGATTCCGTTATGAACGGCGGACTTGATGAACTTATCGACCCTTTAAGGGCGCATGACCAGGCGGAAAAACTCCGCGGAGAAGAGGATTGAAACAAAACTGATGGAAACTTTGCTTTTTGACGCAAAAAAAGAAGGCTCGGTCGAAGCCGTCGCGAACATTCTTAAAAACGGCGGCCTTGTTGCAATTCCGACCGAAACGGTCTATGGTCTTGCGGCAAATGCCTTTGACGAAGAAGCCTGTTCCAATATTTTCAAGGCAAAGGGCCGCCCCGGCGACAACCCTTTGATAGTCCATATCTCCAGCCTTGATATGCTCAAAGATATCGTTTCGGAATTTCCGGAAAAAGCGAAACTTCTTGCGGAAAAATTCTGGCCGGGTCCTTTGACCATGATCATGAAAAAAAGCGAAAAGATTCCGGACGTAACAAGCGCAAATCTTCCTTCCGTTGCTGTCCGTTTTCCGGCGCACCCCGTTGCAAGAGAAATAATTGAAAAAGCGGGTCTTCCCCTTGCGGCGCCTTCCGCAAACCTTTCCGGAAGCCCCAGCCCCACAAGTTTTGAACATTGCGTCCACGACCTTATGGGAAGAGTTGATGCCATAATTGACGGCGGCGCTTCTTCCGTCGGCGTTGAATCCACCATAATTTCCTTTGCGGGAGAAAAACCGGTGCTTCTTCGCCCGGGTTTCGTAACCCTTGAAGAACTTCGCGAAACCATCGGCGAAGTTGAAATTTCCCATGCGGTGCTCGAAAAACTTGAGGAAGGCGAAAAAGTCCTTTCTCCGGGAATGAAATATAAGCACTATGCCCCCAAGGCACAGGTTACCCTTGTCAAAGCAAGTTCGGAAGATTACATAAATTTTGTGAATGAGCACGCGGACGAAGGCGTTTTTGCCCTTTGCTTCGATGAAGAAGCAGAAAAACTTTCCGTGAGCACCGTTTGCTACGGTTCGGAATTTTCCGATGCCGAACAGGCGGAACATATCTTCGAAGCCCTCCGCATAATTGATGAAAGCGGGGCGGAAAGGGTTTTTGCCCATTCTCCTAAAGTCAGCGGAATCGGCCTTGCGGTATATAACCGCCTTATAAGAGCGGCTGGTTTTGACGTAATCGAACTTTGAGCACGACATAAAAAGGAAGTGACAGAAATGGCTAACATCATAGGTTTGACCGGCCAGACCGGCGCGGGAAAAAGTACAGTCAGAGATATTTTTAAAGAAAAAGGCGCCGCCGTAATCGATGCGGATTCCGTAGCGCATGATATTACTGACAACAACCTTGACTGCATCTATGATATTGTAAGCCGTTTTTCCTGCCTTGTGCTCAACGAAAAAGGTAAAATCAACCGCAAAGCCCTTGGAAGAAGAGTGTTTTCCGACCCGAAAGAGCTTGCGGCACTCAATAAAATCATATTTCCGTATATTTTGAAAGCAATTGAGCACGAAGTGCTCGGATATATTTCAAAAGGTGCCGAAACCGTTATAATAGACGGTGCAACGGTTATCGAAAGCGGCTGCGGAAAGATGTGCGACGTGCTCATTTCCGTCGTTGCGGAAGAAGAAACCAGAATAACACGTATTATCAAACGCGACGGAATTACAAAAGCGGATGCCGAAAGACGCGTTTTGGCCCAGAAACCGGAAGAGTTTTATACCGAAAACTCCGATTATGTGATAAGAAACGACAGCACACCCGCAGAACTTGAACGAAACGTAAATTCCGTGCTCAAAAATATGCTTAACAAAAATTAAAACTTTTTCGGAGGAAAAATATTGGGAAAAGTTATAAGAAATGCGATTCTCGGGCTTTTGATAGTCGGCTTTCTCGTCTTTGCGGGGGCAATGATGAACAAAAGCGCAAAGCTCCTTGAGCATTGGGCATACCCGACCGATTACAGCGAGATTGTTGAAGAAAAAGCGGTGGAATATGATGTTCCGCTTTCCATTGTTTATGCGGTGATCCGCACCGAAAGCAATTTTGATCCGGAAGCGGAAAGCTGGGTCGGCGCCCGCGGGCTTATGCAGATAACCAAAGAATCCTATGAATGGATGGATTATTATCGCGGCGAAACCGGAGCAACCTGGGGTGATTTTTACACCCCGGAGGTAAACGTTGATTACGGCGTATGGCTTCTTTCCTATCTTCACGGTCTTTTCGGTGAATGGGAAACGGTTTATGCCGCTTATAACGCCGGCCCGAACGCCGTTAAAAAATGGCTCGAAAATCCGGAATATTCCCTTGACGGAAAAACTCTTGATAAAATTCCTTACGAGGAAACTTCAAATTACCGTGAAAAAGTCAGCAAATACCGCGAAGATTATCAAAGAATCTACGGTTTTGACTGATTTTTAAATAAACCAATAAAAATCTTACATAGAAAAGGAGAAATAACATGAGCGAAAAAGAAAAATCCGCAGGCCAGCTTCTTAAAGAAAAACTTTTCAGAAGCCCCAAAAACGCAGGTTCCACTCTTTCCGAAGAGGAGATCAAAGCCGCTTTTGATTATTGCGAACCTTACAAAGAATTCATCAGCACCTGCAAAACCGAACGTGAATTTGTCGATTGGGTAATTCCGGTTCTTGAAAAAGAAGGATTTGTTCCTTTCGAAGCAGGTAAAAAATATGTTGCCGGCGACAAAGTTTATCTTAACAACCGCAACAAAGCTTTCCTCTTCGCAAAAATCGGCAGAAAACCCATCGAGGAAGGTATGCACATCGCAGCCGCTCACATCGATTCTCCCCGCCTTGACCTTAAACCCAACCCCCTTTATGAAGATCAGGAACTTGCTCTCTTTAAAACCCACTATTACGGCGGAATCAAAAGATATCAGTGGACCGCAATTCCTCTTGCTCTCCATGGCGTTATAATCAGAAAAGACGGCACTTCCGTTACCGTAACCGTTGGCGAAAAAGATGACGAACCCGTTTTCTGTGTTTCCGACCTTCTTCCTCACCTTGCAAAAGAACAGATGGACAGAAAACTCGGCGACGGAATCAAAGGCGAAGAACTCAACATCCTTGTCGGTTCCATGCCTTTCCGTGATGACGAAGTAAGCGAAAAAGTTAAACTCAACATCGCTTCCATCCTCTTTGAAAAATACGGAATCGTCGAAGAAGATTTCCAGAGCGCAGAACTTACCATCGTTCCCGCAGGCAAAGCAAGAGACATCGGTTTTGACCGCGGCCTTATCGGCGCTTACGGCCACGACGACAGAGTTTGCGCATACGGCGAACTTACCGGTATCCTTGCAGCAGACCCGGAATACACCGCTGTTGCATGCTTCGCAGATAAAGAAGAAACCGGTTCCGACGGCCCTACCGGTATGAACAGCAAAATGCTTGCATATTTCGCTGAAGACCTCGGCCGCCCCTATGGCGTTGCAGGACACACCATTCTTGAACACAGCAAATGCATTTCCGCAGACGTTAACGCAGCTGTTGACCCCACCTTCCCCCAGGTTCACGAAAAAATGAACGCAGCATACCTCAACTACGGAATCGTTGTTACCAAATACACCGGTTCCGGCGGTAAATATTCCACCAACGACTGCCCCGCAGAATTCTGCGCAGAAGTTCGCGACATCTTCGATAACGCAAACGTTGTCTGGCAGACCGGCGAACTCGGCAAAGTTAACGAAGGCGGCGGCGGCACCGTTGCAAAATTCATTTCCCGCCTCCAGGTAGACACCATCGACGTTGGCGTTCCGCTTCTTTCCATGCATGCACCCATGGAAATCGCAACCAAGATCGATATCTATATGATGCACAAAGCTTCCGAAGCTTTCTATAACGCAAAATAATCGGTTTAAAAGGAGAACCCTTGGGTTCTCCTTTTTTGTTGGAAAATTTTTGTTTGATTATTGCAACAAAACCGCAATAGTTATACACTATATTTATAAGGGAGGTGTTTTCTGTGAAAAAACTTTTGGTTTTGATTTTGGCTTTGCTTTTGCTTTTGCTCTGTTCCTGCGGAGATGGTGAAACAAGCATGGAGCTTCTTCCGCTTGAAATGTCGCTGAAAAGCGCTTCGGAAAGCACCGTTGTTGTTTCAGTAAAAAACCTTGGAGAAAACAGATTAGAGATAATTGACGGAGCAAGTCTTTACAAAACAGAAAAAGGAAAAGAAACATGTGTAGGTTATATACGTTTTTGCGATTACAAGCTCGAATATGCTGTTTTGCCAGGGCAGGAAACCGAATGGGTGTTTGACGTGGAAAAACTTTTTGGAAAACTTCCGGAAGGAGAATATCGAATGACTTTGGGTGGATTTGATTATGAAATAGGTTATAACGGAAACTGGTGGAAAGAAATTGAATTTATGATATAAAAAGTTTTTTGGGGGTGCTTTCTATGAAAAAACTGTTTGCATTGATTTTGGCGTTGCTTATGCTTTGTTCCTGCGGTGTTCAGGAAGAACCGCAGAGCAAAGAGGAAGAAATTGAAATTTTTAAATCCGATGAAGGCAAATTCGGTCTTGTAAAAGGCGAAGAAATTATCGCCGAACCCGTTTATGATTCCATAGAGCCTGCAAAAGGCGACGATGCGGCTTTTTACAGCTATAAAGCTTTTGTTTCCGAAGGAACGGGATTTTTTCTTGAGGAAGGTGGAAAACATCTTTACAGCGTTTTGGAAAAGCCTGTGGAAAGATTT
>JAFOYK010000027.1 GCA_017424665.1 Oscillospiraceae bacterium | reverse complement strand
TTGCGTTAAAGCTCGGGGAGCAGAATGCTCCCCGCATAAATCATATTTTTTCTTTAACTCTGGTAGCTTTACCAACTCTGTCACGGAGATAGTAGAGTTTAGCTCTTCTAACACGACCATGACGTACGAGTTCAACTTTCTCGATCATAGGGCTGTGGATCGGGAAAACTCTTTCAATGCCGCAGCCGTGTGCTACACGACGAACGGTGAAAGATTCGGAAATGCCACCATGCTGTTTAGCAATTACAGCACCCTCGAAAATCTGGGTTCTGTAGTGGTCTCCCTCTTTGATTTTGCAGTATACCTTAACGGTATCACCGATTGCTACTTCAGGTTTGTCAGCTCTAAGGCAGTCCTGGGAAATAAGTTTAAGTGCATCCATTTTAAATATCCTCCTTGTTGTTTTTCAGACATTCATACTCAATGGACACCATTGACAGAGGACTGTCCGCCCGACATATTTTTTGTCGTTCATGTCGCCGGGAATGCGACAGCGCTGTTTAGGCATACTAAACAGCCTTATTATAATACCACAAACAAAATATAATTGCAAGTATTATTTTATAAAAAATCAGCGGAATTTTTCCATTTTTTCGTTATATACAGCCATTCTTTTAACTTTTATATCATCCGGAGCAAAGCCCGCAAAATTCCTGAAAGCGGCAAAAACAAGGTCCGGATTTATGTTAAGTTCAACACCGGAAGCAAGTCTTGCTTTAAGGCAATATCTTCCCTCTTTATATTCAAGTTTGGAAAGCTTGATGTGGGGTTTGATATCGATTTCTTTTTCTCCGCTCTTGGTCTTTTTGATTACCGGAACAACTTCTTTATCGAAGCATCTGTACCATTGGCCAAGAGTTTCCTCAACGTCTTTTCCTTCCGCTTCAAAAGAAATTTCATAATCCGCAAAACGAATCTGCTTTGCGTCCATTTTCGGTTTTCCTGCGGCAATTGCTTTGAATCCAACGGGAAGAACTTTATTTATTCTATGTACAACTTCCTCATAAGGCATCGGAGAAACAAGGCGGAAGTCAACACTTTCCGCAACGCTTTCATAACCGAGAGAAAGCGGCAAAGCAAAAGTCAGATAGAGATGCGGATGAAATCCTTCAGTATACCAAAAATCGATTTTAGAACGTTTTAAAGCGCGCTGGAAAGCTCTCATTACGTCAAGATGGGAGATATATTTTGCGCTTCCGGTTTTGGTATAAAAAAGTCTTACGTCAATAAATTCGGTGACATTATTCAAAACAAGCGCCTCCCTTCAGACAGTTTGCTCCGCAGCCGGAACATTTCTGGCGGCAGTTGGGGGTTGTAACGCCTTCGTGAGCCTTTTTATTTTCATTGATTATAAATTTCTTCGTAACGGCATAATCGAAAATATCCCAGGGCATGACTTCGTCATAGCTTCTGGTTCTGTTTGCGTAAAATTCAGGTTCAACACCGCATTCAGCAAAAGATTCCATCCATACATCAAATTTGAAGTGCTCGTCCCAGCTGTCAAGGTTGCAGCCTTTACGCCACGCGGTTTCGATAACTTTGCCGATTTTTCTGTCACCGCGGGCAAGAACCGCTTCAAGATAGGAAGTTTCGGCGTCATGCCAGTCAAGATTGATTTTTCTGCTGTGAAGAGCGCTGCGCATAACTTCCTGTTTTCTGTGAAGTTCTTCCCTTGTGCTCTGAGGTTCAAACTGGAAAGGAGTGAACGGCTTCGGAACAAAGCTTGCAACGCTGCAGGTAACCTGAACGCCTTTGCCTTTCGGCTTGTTGGGAAGGCTGTAGAAAAGGTTTACAACTCTCTGCGCTGTTTCAACAATTCCCCTTACGTCATCATCGGTTTCGGTGGGAAGACCGATCATGAAATAGAGTTTAACTGCGGTATATCCGCCTTCAAATGCGGTTTTGCAGGTTTCCATAATTTCTTCTTCGGTGACGTTTTTATTAATAACATCGCGGATTCTCTGGGTTCCGCCTTCCGGAGCGAAGGTAAGTCCGCTTTTGCGAACCTTGCTGATTTTTTTAAGAAGGCTTTCGCTGAAATTATCAACACGAAGAGAAGGAACCGCAAGGTTTACGTGTTCTTTCGGGGTCCATTCAAGAAGGTCATCAAGGAGAGGCTCAAGCTCGCCGTAGTCGCTGGTGCTGAGCGAAGTGAGAGAAAGTTCCTCATAACCGGTGCTGTCACAAAGGTTGTGTGCATCTTTGGAAAGAGTGCTGAAACGTTTTTCACGAACCGGACGATAGATAAAACCCGCCTGGCAGAAACGGCAGCCGCGGATGCATCCGCGCATAAGTTCAAGCTGGCTTCTGTCGTGAACGATATCGATAAACGGAACAATGAAACTTTCCGGATAGAAAACGCTGTCAAGGTCCCTGATAATGCGTTTTGTAATCGGAAGAGTTGCGGTTTCTTTTGCAATAAATTCTTTTACGGTGCCGTCTTCATTATAAACAACATCGATAAGAGAAGGAACATAAACGCCGGGAATCTTTGCGGCTTCGCAAAGATACTGTTTTTTGCTCCAACCTTCTTTTTTAGCAACTTTATAAAGGTTAACAACTTCCGGAAGAACCTCTTCGCCTTCGCCGGGCATAAAGAGATCGATGAAATCGGCAATAGGTTCAGGGTTGCAGGAACAGGGACCGCCCGCAACAACAAGGTTTTTGAGCTCGGTTCTGTCTTCCGCACGAACGGGAATTCCCGCAAGGTCGAGCATATTGAGGATTCCGGTATAGGAAAGTTCATACTGAAGAGTAAAACCGATCATATCGAAATCTCCTACAGAATCGCGGCTTTCAAGCGCAAAAAGCGGATAACCGTTTTCACGGAGAATT
>JAFOYK010000190.1 GCA_017424665.1 Oscillospiraceae bacterium | reverse complement strand
GAACGCTTCCGTGAGCTTATGTTCACCACCGGCGAACTCATCACCGACGTGGGAACGGTTCTCGACGGCGAAGCGGCGGTTGCCGAAGGGCTTATCGATAACCTCGGCGGACTTTCCGACGCAATAAAATGCCTCTATTCAAAAATTGAAGGGAGGCAGGCGGAATGATGCTTTGGACCGTTGAACCTTTCGACCGGATATTTCCGACAGATATTCCCGAAACGGTCACAATGGATATTAAAGGCGGTTTTCTTGAAGGAAGAATGACTCCTTCGGGTTTCACTGTTTCCCGCCTTGTTTCAACAGATCTGAAAAATTACCTTAAATCGGAATACTCCCCCGGTTATATAAGAAAACGCTGAACTGCCGCTTTGCGGCTACATATAAAGGAGAAAAAATGAGCATTTTTGACGCAGTAATTCAGGGAATCATCCAGGGACTTACGGAATTTCTTCCGGTTTCCTCAAGCGGACATCTTTCCCTTTACCAACATTTTACCGGAAACAGCGGCGAAGCCGCCGGAATTTATTCCATTCTTCTCCATCTCGGAACCCTTCTTGCGGTTGCCATTGCTTTCCGGAAAGAACTTTGGGATATGATAAAAGAATTTCTTTCCATGGCGAAAGAGATCGTCACCGGAAAATTCGATAAAGATAACATGACCGGTTCCAGAAGACTTATCTTTCTTTTCATCATAAGCCTTCTTCCGCTCTGTTTCTTCTATTTCATCTCCGATTTTTACAATTCTCTTTCAACCGATAACGATATAATCGTTGAAGGACTTTGCTTCCTTTTAACGGCGGCTCTGCTTATTGTTTCCGGAAAATGTGTTAAAGAAGGCGGAGCCACCGCCGAAAACATGAGCTGGAAACAGGCTCTCGGAATGGGAATCATGCAGGGAATCGCCCCCCTTCCGGGACTTTCCCGTTCCGGTTCGACAATTTCCACCGGACTTATCCTTGGCGTTTCCCGCGAACAGGCCGTTGCTTTTTCCTTCATCATGGGCGTTCCGGCGGTTCTTGCGGCAAACATTCTTGAAGTTCCCGCCGCGCTTTCCGGCGAAGTTGAAATAAACTGGCTCGCCGCCCTTATCGGAATGGCGGTTGCTCTGGTTGTCGGAATCGCCGCTATCAAAACCGTAAAACTTCTCGTTAAAAACGATAAATTCACAAAATTCGCCTGGTATCTCATTCCTCTCGGTCTTATCATCACCGGAATCGGAATTTTTGAAAAAATCAGCGGAACTGTTATAACGATTTAAGAAAGGCTGTTAAAAATGGCTGCAACAAAAAACACTTCTAAAAAAACCGCAACTAAAAAATCTTCGGCCAAAAAGCCAACAGCGGCGGAAGTTTCTTCCCGCCGCCAGCTTTATGCAATCGGCTTTTTCGCCGCGGGAATAATCCTTACCGCAATGACTCTTATCGAAGGCGAAAGCCTTTGGCAAAGCCTTCATTATATGCTTTTCGGTCTTTTCGGCTGGTGCGCATATCTCATCGGCCCGGTCCTTATCTATCTTGCGGTTATGAACACCCTTGAAAAACCGACTTTTTCCACCGCCGCCCAGGGTTACGAAAGCCTTGCGCTTTTGCTCCTTCTTTCGGGAATAACCACCGTTTTCAGCGAAAACATGGTTCTTGACGGCGGGGTCTTCAATAAAATCGGCCAGCTTTATACATACGGAAAAGAACTTGTTGGCGGCGGCGTTTTCTCTGTTTTCTATGGTCTTACCGCCATGGCTCTTATGGGAAGGCTTGCCGCGGTAATTGTCGGCCTTGTTCTTATCGTTGCTGTGGTAATGCTTATAACCGGAACCACCCTTATCGGTGTTGCCAAAGGCACCAAAAAAGTCGGCGAAAAAGTAAAAACCGTTTATACCGAACAGGTCGAACAGCATAAAATTGCCGCCGAAGCCAAGAAAATGACCCAGATAGATATTCCCCTTGACGAAAGCCCGAAATATGTTTCCAAGGAAACCGAAAATTCCGTAAAACGTTCCAAGGAAAAACTCCTCGGCGCCGCCGGAGCGGGAGAAGCTGTTTCCAAAGTTCCGCCGGTTGACGCAAAACCCGTTTCCACCGAAAAAGTTATAGACATTCCTCTTGATAACGAACCTTCCGCTCCGATAACCACCGTTAAAGCGGACAAACCCGTTATCACCGCGGTTAAGGAAGAACCCATAAACGGCTTTAAACCCCATATGGAAGTTGAAGTTCCCACCGAAAAAGAGATGGAAAACTTCCAGAGCGCAAAGGACCAGATGGCAGAAGCCGCCGCAAAAGACCCTGCTCTTGAAGAACTTATCAGCAAGGCAATGGTCGAACAGGCCAACGCAAAGAAAATTGAAAAAGCGGAAATGAAAGTTCTTGCGGATGAACAGGAAAAGAAGATAACCGAGATCATGAACGACCTTGAATCTCTTCCCTATGTTTTCCCGCCCACAGAACTTCTTAAAATGCGCGACAGCGCAAACGATGACGATATCACCGAAGAACTTCGCAAAAACGCGGATACTCTTACCAACACCCTTCAGAGTTTCGGCGTTTCCGCAAAAGTTATCGACATAAACCGCGGTCCTTCCGTAACAAGATATGAACTTCAGCCCGGAGCGGGCGTTAAGGTAAGCAAAATTGCCGGACTTTCCGACGACCTTGCCCTTAACCTTGCGGCAAAAGGCGTCCGAATCGAAGCTCCGATTCCCGGCAAAGCCGCAGTGGGCGTTGAAGTTCCCAACAAAAACCGCGACATCGTAAACATCCGCGAACTCATCGAATCCAAAGAGTTCCAGGAAGCAAAATCAAAACTCACCGTCGCCCTCGGAAAAGACATCGTCGGCAACGTTGTTCTTGCGGACCTTAAAGAAATGCCCCACCTTCTCGTTGCGGGCTCCACCGGTTCCGGTAAATCCGTCTGCGTGAACTCGATGATCATTTCGCTTATGTATAAAGCGAGCCCGGACGAAGTAAAACTTCTTCTCATCGACCCGAAGGTCGTTGAGCTCAACGTTTATAACGGAATTCCCCATCTTCTCATCCCGGTAGTCACCGACCCGAGAAAAGCCGCCGGCGCTCTTAACTGGGCGGTTTCCGAAATGCTCAAACGTTACCAGCTCTTTGCGGATAATTCCGTTCGCGATATCGAAGGTTATAACAAACTTGCGGATTCCCGCGACGATATGCAGAGAATGCCGAAAGTCGTTATTATTATCGACGAGCTTGCGGACCTTATGCTTGTTGCCGCAAACGAAGTTGAAGATTCCATCAACCGTCTTGCCGCCCTTGCAAGAGCGGCGGGCATGCATCTTGTTGTTGCTACCCAGCGTCCTTCCGTAGACGTTATCACCGGCGTTATCAAAGCGAACATCGGCAGCCGAATCGCGTTCAAAACCTCTTCCCAGGTGGACAGCCGAACCATTCTTCCGGATGGCTCCGCCGAAAAACTCCTTGGAAAAGGCGATATGCTCTTCTATCCCCAGACCGATATGCGCCGTGTTCAGGGCTGTTTCGTTTCCGACAGCGAAGTTGAGGAAGTTGTCCGTTTTGTTAAAAACGGCGGCACCGCTTCCTATGATGAAGACATTATGGACGATATCGAAAAGCTTGCCGTTAAAGAAAAAGGCAAAAAAGCTTCCGACGATTATGCTCCCGAAGGCGGCGGTTTTGATGAGGGCGACGATATGCTCGATGCCGCTATCGAATGCGTTATTGAAATGGGAATGGCTTCCACTTCCATGCTCCAGAGAAAGCTGAAACTCGGTTACGCAAGAGCCGCAAGAATCATCGACCAGATGGAAGAACGCGGAATTGTCGGTCCTTTTGAAGGAAGCAAACCCCGCCAGGTCCTTATCACCAAAGAACAGTGGCTTGAAAAACAGCTTCAGAGCGACGATTGATATGGAACTTCCGAAAAGGAAAAATCTGCGTTTGGAAAATTATGATTATTCCCAAAACGGCGGATATTTTGTGACAATATGCACCCATGAGCGTTCTCACGTTTTCGGTGAAGTTTCCGGAAACGTCGTAGGGGCGAACCTGCGTGTTCGCCCGAATGAACCGGATAAGATGGTTTTAAAATGGCTTTTTGAAATCGAAAACAAATATCCCGGAACGAAAATCAATTGTTATATTGTAATGCCCGACCATTTGCATTTTGTTCTTTTGAAAACGGGCGCACACACAGGTGCGCCCCTACAGGAAATCGTTAAATGGTTCAAAACTCAAACCACGAACGAATACATAAAAGGCGTGAAAATCGGCTTATATGAACCGTTCAGCAAACATCTCTGGCAACGCGGATATTTTGAACACATTATCCGTAACCAACAGTATCTGGACGAGATACGCCGTTACATAGAAAATAACCCTGCAAAATGGGTTTTGGAAAATAAAGGCACCTTGACAAAGGGGAGCCAATAAACACCAGGGAGGCAAATACTTTGGGATTTTTCAGCAAAATCAGCGAAGGACTTAAAAAAACAAGAGAATCGCTTAAGGAACGTTTTGATGACGTTTTTTTCGGCGGTCACGTTGACGAAGACCTTTTCGATGAACTTGAGGAAGCTCTTGTTCTTGCGGATACCGGCGCCGTCACAGCCGGCGCAATTTGCGAAGAACTTCGCAAAAGAGTCAGAAAAGAAGGAATTTCCGAACCGGAAAAAGTTCGCGAAATGATGTACGAAGTCGTTGCGGAAATGCTTCGCGGCGGCCAGGAACTTAACCTTGAAAACAAACCCGCAATCATCATGATGATCGGCGTTAACGGTGCGGGAAAAACCACAACCATCGGAAAACTTGCGAAAAACTTTATGGATGAAGGCAAAAAAGTCGTCGTAGCCGCGGCGGATACTTTCCGTGCGGCAGCCATCGACCAGCTTGAAGTCTGGACCGACAGATGCGGCGCAGAACTTGTTAAACATTCCGAAGGTTCCGACCCGGCTGCCGTTGTTTTCGACGCAATTGCCGCAGGCAAAGCAAGAAAAGCCGACGTTATAATCTGCGATACCGCAGGCCGTCTTCAGAATAAAAAAGGCCTTATGGACGAACTTGCAAAAATCGGAAGAGTAATTGAAAGGGAAGCGCCGGAATCTTCCGTTGAGACCCTTCTTGTTCTTGACGGAACCACCGGCCAGAACGCCATTAACCAGGCAAGGGAATTCGGAAACGCATGCCCCATCAGCGGAATCGTTCTTACTAAACTCGACGGAACCGCAAGAGGCGGCGTTGTAATCGGAATCCGCAAAGAACTCGATATTCCGATAAAATTCATCGGTGTAGGCGAAAAGGCCGAAGACCTTCAGCCTTTCGATCCGGAAGCTTTCGCGAAAGCGATTTTTGATTAATCACGAAACAAACAAAAAATTAATATAAAATAATAAGGAGAAATTTTAATGATCACTACCAAACAGCGCGCTTATCTTCGCTCTCTTGCAAACGGAATTCCCGCAGTTGTAACTGTTGGCAAAGAAGGCGTTACCGAATCCGTAATCGGCAACATTGACGAAGCTCTTGTTGCAAGAGAAATCGTAAAAGTTTCCGTTCTTGAAACTTCCCCCGTTTCTTCCAAAGAAGCAATTGAGGAAGTTATGAACAAAATCACCGGCTGCGAAGCGGTTCAGGTAATCGGCAGAAAATTTGTCGTTTACAAACGCAACCTTAAAGAACCCAAAATCATCCTTCCTTAATCAAAAAAGGAGAAACCAATGAAAATCGGTATTTACGGGGGAAGTTTCGACCCGGTTCACGTCGGCCACGTTAACGCGGCGCTGACTTTTAAGGAAGAACTTTCTCTCGATAAGATAATCGTTATCCCGGCTTACCAGCCTCCCCATAAAAAAGGACTTGCCATGACTCCTTCGGAGCACAGACTTAACATGTGCAACATCGCTTTCGGGAAACTTCCCGGTTTCGAAGTTTCCGATATTGAAATCAAGCGCGAAGACGAAGGATATATGGCGGATACCGTTGCCCAGCTCCGTGAAATTTATCCGGATGATGAATTTTATCTTCTCATGGGCGGCGATATGCTCCTTTATTTCCGGCGCTGGTACGCCTGGCACAAAATAGCCGAAGAAGCCGTTCTTGCGGTTGCCGCAAGAAACTGGGAGGATGATTCCGCCCTTGAGGCGGAAGCCGCCGTTCTTCGAAGCTACGGCGCAACGGTAAGAATCGTGCCCATCGACGTAAAAGAAATTTCCTCAACTTCCGTAAGGGAAACCGTTCGCCGCGCGGACGATATTTCCTCAATGGTTCCCGAGGGCGTCGATGATTATATCTGGGATCATTATCTTTATTACAACTGACCGAAATCTGGAGGCAAAAAATGCTTAAAAAAACAACAATCCTTTTTGCGTCTATCCTGGCGGTAACGGTGCTTTGCCTTTCCGCCTGTTCCGCCGGCTGGAGAGAAAACTATGAAGGTTTTCTCGACGACCTTATGGGAAAAGTCGACGTTGAAAGGGAACTCAGGGAAATCGACGCAGAAGAAGTTATCCGCGAAAAACTTGAAGAATATTCCGAAGGCCAGACCATCTGGTTCCAATATGGGGATTTTGACGAAGACGGAACTTCCGAAGCTTTCGCTTTTTCCGGAAAAGCCGGAGCCGAATATCTTGAAGGCGTTCTCTGGTATGTTAACGAAAACTACGCCGCCGAACTCGGCGAAAGCGGAAAATGGCAGAACCCCGAAATGGTGACCGTTGAAGGAACAACCTTCCTCTTTGCGGAAAACTTTGATGATGGCCTTACCTACGTTTTCGGAATTGAAAACAGCAAGGTTTATGAAACCGCTGTTTCCGGAACGTTCTCCAACCTTGAACACATCGGCGGAGCCGATTTTACCGCCGAATTCACTTCCTTCGACCATTTTGAGGACGAAGAAAAAGCAAAAGCCGAAGAACCCACCACCAAAAAATATTGGTTCTATCTTGAAAACGGCGAATTCTATGAATATGGCGCGGACGATTCTCTCCGCCGCGCAGACCTTCGAAAATTCAAGGCAGGTTCCGACGTTATGGACGTTATTTATGACCAGGGCCTTACCGACGAACTTCTTGAAAAATATTATTCCGGCGCAACCGAAGAAGAACTTGCGTTCATTGCTGAGGAAGCCGGATATTTCCACAGCATAATGCTCCGTGAAAACGGAATCCTCAACCTCAACTTCTATGGCGCATATGAAGACTGTTTCTACATCACCTTCAGAATCGATGAAGACAGTTCCGAAGTTATCGATTGCGGCCGCGGATTCTATCTTCCCGCCGCCGTTGAAGCAATCGCAACCTATCCCGTAGAAGAGGCGGAATGATGGAAACTTTAAAATTTTGCAGCCTTCCGCTTGAAGAACTTAAATCGGTGCTCAAATCAAGAATGAATGAGCACCGATATGCTCATTCCCTTAACGTTGCGAAAAGAGCGGTGTTTCTGGCGGAAAAATACGGCGCAGACCCGGAAAAAGCCGAGTTTGCCGGCCTTGTTCACGATATCTGCAAGGGAATTCCCAATGAGGAACAGCTTGCAATAATCGAAAACGCCGGAATCGGGCTTGATGAAGATACCCTTAAATCTCCGGCTTTGTGGCATTCCATCGCCGGTGCGGTATTCTGTGAGCACGAACTTTCCGTGACCGACCAAGACGTGCTCAACGCGGTCCGCTACCACACCTCCGGGAGAGGAAACATGAGCATCCTTGAAAAGGTGGTCTATATGGCCGACCTTACAAGCGAGGAAAGAAACTATCCGGATGCGGAATATACCCGCAATCTTACGGATTTTGATCTTGACCAGGGAATTGCCTACGGTGTCCGCTGGATCGCCGGCGACCTTGAACGCCGCGGTTTTCCGAAAGGAAAAGATACAGAGGCACTTTTGGAAGAATATAAAAACGTTGAAATAACTTATGATGAAAGGAAATGACTTAATGGAATCCAGAGAACTTGCCCTTAAAATCGCAAAAATTCTTGACAGCAAAAAAGCAATCGGACTTCGCGTACTTAAAATCGGCGAAATCAGCAGCATCGGCGATTATTTCGTAATTGCTTCCGCAACCAACAAAAGCCACGTACAGTCCCTTTCCGACGATATCGATTTCGCTCTCGGCCACGAGGACGGAATTGCACCCCAGAGAGTTGAAGGCTACGCTTCCGCAAGCTGGATCCTTATGGACTACGCAAGCGTAATCGTTCATATCTTCAACGACGAAGTCCGCGAATTCTATTCCCTTGAAAGACTTTGGTCCGACGCAAAAATCGAAGAAATCAACTTCGAGGAAGAATAAAAGGCTTCTCCTTGAGGAGAAACTGGATTTTGCCAAAGGCAAAAGACTGATGAGGTGTAGCCGCATTGCGTAGCAGCGGCGTTAATTTAAAACAACACCTCATCCGCCGCGACCATACGGTCATGCGGCACCTTCCCCTCAAGGGGAAGGCATTTATTTTTGAAAATCCCTTGAAAAATCCAGCCCAATCTTGCTATTATTAACCTAATGTGTGTTTATATTATAAATGCTTTGACAAAGAACAAGTAGTCTGTTTTCCCGTTCAAAGAGAGCCGCCGTTTTGGTGAAAGGCGGAAACGGAAAACCGGATGAACTCACTTTCGAGCAGCCGGAAGAAAT
>JAFOYK010000206.1 GCA_017424665.1 Oscillospiraceae bacterium | reverse complement strand
TACTGAGTTCATAAAGCTTCTTATATATTTTGCGCAAGTCATCATCATAAATTTTTCTGGAAATGAATTCAACGTTTGAAAAAATTTGTTTTGCGTTTTCAATACTTTGTTTTGCGCTTTCAGAAATAAAAGGTATTTCCCAGGTAAGAGCAAGAACACGAAGATTTTTGATCTTTGCGAGAGAATATAGAAGGAAAGTTGAATCTTTTCCTCCTGTGTAAAAAAGTGCGACATCAAAGCGGGATTTTTCTGAACGGGGAATATCTTTTATTACCGGAACAACGCTTTTAAGATTTTCGGTTTCTTTTGCGGTTTGGCACATTGGGCAAAGTCCGTTTTTATCAAATTCAAGACCGGGAATTATAAAATCGTTTGCACAGCAGTTTTTACAGAATTTTGCTTCGCCGAGGGATGCAGGAATTTTTATTAATTTATCTTCAGTAACGATTTGTGTTCCGATTAATTTCCGTAAAACAGAGATTTCTTTTTCGGAAAGTTCTTTTGGAAGGGTAGAGATGATTTCCTTTTGTTCGGAAGTTAATTTAACGGAATTTTTAAAAAGATTTTCTTTGTTTCTTAAACCGTAATAATAAAGGGAATTGTTTTCAAGTTTCCAACGGTTTTGAAGAAAATGTTTCTCAGACACCAAGACACCTCCTAATTTGAACTTATATAACTATAATAGCTTGTTTATACCACGATTTCAATGTTAGGAACAACAAAAAATCCCCCGGACGATGTCCGAGGGATTTTTTCTGGTTGCGGGGGAAGGATTTGAACCAACGACCTCCGGGTTATGAGCCCGACGAGCTACCGAGCTGCTCTACCCCGCGATATATGCAATTTTCAAGTGCCTGATTATTATATCACGGTTAAATGAAAATTGCAAGTGTTTTTTTAAATTTTTTTAAATATTTTTTTCCATCCTATAGCAGGGGCAAGCTTCGCTGTAAACGGTGTGGTCTTCGGTCTTTTTGAAACCGCATTTTTCATAAAAGCCTACTGCATGTCCTTCGGCAAGGAGAAGAGCTTTTTCGCCGCCTTTAAGTTTTGCTGCAGTTTCAAGAGCGGCAATTACGGACATACCTACATGGTCGCCGCGATAAGGTTTAAGAACAGCGATTCTTCCGAAAATAAAAGTGTTTACGCGGCCTTTGGGGTCGGGAAAGTATCTTCCGGTTGCAACGGCCTTTTCTCCGTCATAAAGAGTTACATATTCGCAAATATTGTCGATATCGTCGAATTCGTTCTGGAATTTCTGTTCGGCAACAAAAACAGCAAGACGTACGTTATAAGCATCTTTCTGGTTATCTTTAATTTTAACGGTAAGCTGGGACATATGTTAACAACTCCTTTGACCGATTTATATTCTTATGATATATCTTTTTGGAAAAATTTGCAATAGCAATTTAAAGGATTTAACAGGAATCTTGACAATATTATTTAAAAAGAATATTCTTTTATATATGAAACGGAGGGATTTTTTTGAACAAAAAAGAACTTGCCGCAAAAGCGGTTGAACTCCTTAAAAAAGAATATCCGGATGCAATTTGCTCCCTTGAATATGAAAAACCGCACGAACTTCTTTTTGCTACCCGCCTTGCGGCACAATGTACAGACGCAAGAGTAAATATGGTAACACCGGTGCTCTATTCAAAATATCCTACTCTTAAGGCTCTTGCAGAAGCCGACGAACAGGATATCAGCGATATCATCCGTTCCTGCGGATTTTATAAAACAAAAGCACACGATATTTCTCTTGCTTCAAAAATGCTTGTCAGCGAATATAGCGGAATCGTTCCGGATACGGTTGAGGAACTTATTAAACTTCCGGGGATCGGAAGAAAGACCGCAAACCTTGTTGTGGGCGATGTTTACGGAAAACCGGCGGTAGTTTGCGATACTCACTGCATAAGAATTACAAATCTTCTTGGTTTTACCGATTCTAAAGATCCTGCAAAATGCGAAATTCAGCTTCGGGAAATCCTTGATCCTAAAGAATCCAACAATTTCTGCCACAGAATGGTTCTTCACGGAAGAGCTGTCTGCGTTGCAAGAAGACCGCAATGCGATAAATGCGTTCTTAAAGAGATTTGTGAGCATGCTCAAAAATCAGCGGAATGATTTTTAAATATATATTGAAAATAAAGCGTTTGGGAATTATAATATATACATAACGAAACTTTGAAGGAGATTTTTAAAATGGCATATCAGGTTACCAAAGATTCCATTATCGGAGATGTTCTCGATTACGATAAAGACACCGGAGTATTTTTCCTTGAAATGGGAATGCATTGTCTCGGCTGTCCGATGTCTCGCGGCGAAAGCATTGAAGAAGCTTGCGAGGTACACGGAGTTAAATGCGAAGAAATCGTAGCAAAAATCAATAAATATTTCGAAGAAAAAGAAAACTGATTTAAAAAACCGGCAGCCATGAAATTCACGGCTGCCTTAAGTTTTTATATAAAGCGAGGAATTTGTTTTGGAAAAACTTGATTTAAGGCTTTCCGCTGCTGCAGAATTCGTAAAAGAGGGAACAGTTGCCGCAGATGTTGGCACCGACCACGGATATCTTATTTGCTATCTTCTAAACGAAGGGATCTGCACCCGCGGTTTCGCAACCGATATAAACGCAAAACCTCTTGAAAGCGCAAGAAACCTTATTCATGAAATGGAACTTGAGGATGAAATAGAAACCGTTCTTACCGACGGCCTTGAAGGTCTTCCGGAAGATGAAATCGACGAAGTTCTTATTTGCGGAATGGGCGGGGAAACCATTATAGGAATCCTTGAAAACGCAGAATGGGTAAAAAGCGAAAAAGTACATCTTGTTCTTCAGCCTATGTCCAGGGCGGATATGCTTCGCCGCTGGCTTTGCGAAAACGGTTGGAGCATCGATGCGGAAAAAGCTGTTGAGGTTGAAAAACATCTTTATACTGTAATCAGCGCGGATTATATTGGCGGAAGTGAAAGTCCGGACGATCTTTATTGTCTTACCGGCGAACTTCTTGGACAGAATGATGAATTTGCGCTTAAATATGTTCGCTGGCAGGCAAATATCCAGCGCGGAATTGCCGCGGGACTTCTGCGTTCCGAAAAAGAAAAAGAACACGCTCTTGTTCATATCCAGCTTGCAGATATGATTGAGGAGCAGGCGGACGAAACGGAGAATGATTTATGAGCAGAGTTATAGATTTTTATAATTTCATAGACAGCATTGCGCCTTTTGAAACTCAGGAAAGCTGGGATAATTCCGGTTTTCTTGTTGGCAGCGGAGAAAAAGAAGTAAGAAAAGTTCTTGTTGCGCTTGATGCTACCGAAGACGTTCTTAATGAAGCAGCTGAAAAGGGCGCAGAACTTATAATTACCCACCATCCGGTGATTTTCGGTGCACTCAAAGAGTTTCATCCTAAAAACATCGCTTTTCTTGCAGCCGAAAAAGGAATTGCAATAATCAGCGCTCACACTTGTCTTGATATTGCAGACGGAGGAGTTAACGATTGTCTTGCGGCCGCTCTTGAACTTGAAAATGTGGTAAAAGTTGATGATGGCGAAGGCCTTATGCGCATGGGCGAACTTGAAGAATCTCTTTCCTGCGAAGAATTTGTAAAATATGTTGCCGAAAAACTCAACGTTGGCGGAATTAAATATACTCCTACCGATAAAAAAATCAGAAAAGTTGCCGTTTGCGGCGGAAGCGGAGGAGATCTTTATCCCTTTGCAATTAAAGCCGGCGCAGATGCATTTGTTACAGCAAATATCAAACACAATCAGTGGATCGAGATGAGAAGAAAAGGTTTCTGCGTTCTTGATGCCGGTCATTTCTGTACTGAAAACACCGTTATCGAACCCCTTGCAAAAAAACTTTCCGCATATTTCGGTGACGCAGAAATAATTGTTTCCGAAGTTTCGGAAGACCCCGCCAGATATTGGGCAAAATAATCTTTAAAAATGAGGTGAGCACGAATGGCATTAGACGGAATTACGCTGAGCATGCTCAAAAATGAATTGGCCGAAAAATTAATCGGCGCAAGAATAGATAAAATTCACCAGCCTTCAAAAGAAGAACTGGTTATATCTCTTCGCTGGAACGGCGGAAACGGTAAACTTTTGATTTCTGCTTCCGCAAACGGTCCGAGAATACATTTTACCGAAAGTTCTGTGGATAACCCCAAAAATCCGCCTATGTTCTGCATGCTTATGAGAAAACATCTTTCCGGAGCTAAGCTTGTTGAAATCGAACAGTTCGGATTCGAAAGAATGCTTCATCTTTCTTTTGCAACATATAATGAATTCGGCGACCCGGTTATCATGAAACTTGCGGTGGAAATCATGGGTCGCCACAGCAATATTATGCTTATC
>JAFOYK010000176.1 GCA_017424665.1 Oscillospiraceae bacterium | reverse complement strand
CCTTGGCGCTTTCCGGCGAAACAACGTCGCCGTTTCCGATTACCGGAACGGAAACCGCTTCTTTGACCTGGCGGATTATATCCCAGTTAACGGGCGGGGCATACATCTGGGTCCTTGTTCTTCCGTGAACGGTTAAGGCGGAAGCGCCGTTTGCTTCGCAGATGCAGGCGAATTCCACGGCGTTGAGATGTTCGTTATCCCAGCCGGCGCGGAATTTTACCGTTACGGGGATATCAACCGCATCCACAACGGCCCGGACTATTCTTCCCGCAAGTTCCGGGTCTTTCATAAGGGCGGAGCCGCCGCCGTTTCCGGCAACTTTCGGAACGGGGCAGCCGAAGTTTATATCTATTGCGTCCGGCTTATATTCAAGGGCAAGTTTTGCGGCCTCGGCCATAACTTCCGGTTCGCTTCCGAAAAGCTGAACGGCGCAGGGGCGTTCCGCTTCGTTGATTTCGAGAAGTTCGGCGGATTTTTTGCTTCCGTAGGAAAGGCCTTTTGAACTTGTCATTTCGCCCACTGTCCAGACAGCGCCGAATTCGCGGCTGATTTCACGCATTGCTCTGTCGCCGACACCCGCCAAAGGCGCAAGGGCGGCATATTTCGGAAGTTCTATGTTGCCGATTTTCATTCTTCGCTCTCCTTCCAGAAATCGATTTCGGGTTCGGCGCCGACCATCTGCATGGGGTCGACGAACATTCCGCCGACGGTTATTCCGAAATGAAGGTGGTTTCCGGTGGAAAGGCCGGTTGTTCCGACTTTTCCGATAAGGTCGCCTTTTTCAACGGTTTCGCCGGTGGAAACGTCAAGTTCTTTAAGGTGATAATGCCAGCTTAAAACGCCGAAGCCGTGGTTTATGATAACTGTGTTGCCGGTAAGACCGAGATAATCCGCAAAAAGGATGACCCCGCTGTTGGTGGCATAAACCGGCGTTCCGCCTTTTGCCGCCATATCGGTGGCGTTGTGCCATTCGGTGTTTCCGTTGGAAAAAGTTCTGAAAGTGCCATAGGGGGTGGTTTCCTTATAAACGTAATCCCCAAGGGGAAGGACAAATTCGCCTTCCCAGAATTTAACGCCGGTTTCGTACCAGCGGTATTTCTGGAAAAACTTATCGAATGCGGCGCGGACCGCTTCATCCTCAAGGGTCTCTTCAAGGGTGGAAGGCGCAACGGTGAGATATTGGGTGTTAATTTCGCGGTCGGTGACGGTTATTGTTTCGGAAAATTCAAAACCTTCGGAAGCGAAGGAAAGTTCGAAACTTCCGGGTTCGGTATCCATTTTTACCGGAACGAAACAGAGCCAGCCGCCTTCGGTGGCGATGAATTCGCGGTTATAACCGAGAAAATCCGTGAAGGAAAAACCGGAAAGGTCGATATTTTCCGCGCGGATCATAAGATAGCTTCCGCGCTGGACTTCGTTTGAAGAAAGCACAAAAACCGGTTCGGGAAGGGGTTCTTCCACAACGGGTTCTTCAATCGCCGGTTCTTCCGGAAGTGAAGATTCTTCCGCCATGGAAGAACTTTCGGAAGAGGAATTTATTGCCGGAACGTTTTCGGAAATTTCGCAGCCGGAAGCGGAAAGAATTATTGCGGAAAGGAGCATTGCTGTTAAGAGTTTTTTATATTTTGTCACTGGTTTCCTCCGGGAAAATGAAATTGATTTTTCTCAGGCAATTCCTCCGTCTGCTTTGCGGACATCTCACCTAACATGGGAGTCCCTTTCCCTCCGGGAATCCTTTTTCGGAACGGTCAAGACCGTTCCCTACAGTTGCTCACTTTACACAAGGGCGGCTTAAGAGGAATTTTATTATAATATTATAGCATAAGGAAATTTTATATGCTATAATAAGTTAGTATAATATTATTAAATATTCCGATATTTCATAAATTTTAAAAGCAGGGGAGGTTTCCCGTTTTATGAAGATTCTTGCTGTGGATTCGAACAGCATTATGAACCGCGCTTTTTACGGAATTAAGGTGCTTACAACGAAAGACGGCTTTTTCACCAACGCAATTTACGGCTTTCTTTCAATTCTTCTTACCGCAATTTCCGAAACGAAGCCGGACGCTGTTGTTTTTGCCTTTGACGTTCATGCGCCCACTTTCCGCCATGAATTTTACAAAGAATATAAGGCCGGCCGCCACGCAACCCCCCAGGAACTTATCGACCAGTTCCCGGTGATGAAAGAACTTCTTGGCTATCTCGGTTACCCGGTGATTGCCATTGAAGGCTTTGAAGCGGACGACATTCTCGGAACGGTTTCCCGCCTTTGCGAAGAACAGGGCTGGGACTGTGTGATTTCCACCGGAGACCGCGACAGCCTTCAGCTCATCGGTGAAAAAACTTCCGTTCGCCTTGCGACCACCAAAATGGGCGCACCTGTTTCCACCATGATGGATATTCCCGCGGTGCATGAAAAATACGGCGTTGAGCCCATTGAACTTATCGAAGTCAAGGCGCTTATGGGCGACACAAGCGACAACATTCCGGGTGTTCCCGGAATCGGCGAAAAGACCGCCCTTGATTTAATCCAAAGATATCACAGCGTGGATTATATTTATGAGCATTTCGACGAGCTTGAACTTAAACCGGCACAGAGAAAGAAGCTGGAAGAAGGAAAAGATTCGGCATATCTGAGCCGCCGCCTTGGCGAAATAAACCGCTTCGCGCCCATTTCCCAGAACCTTTCGGATTACGTGCTCAAAAACCGCGACGAAGCGGCGGCGGTGGCACTTCTCACCAGGCTTGAGATGTATAAGATGATCGAACGCCTTGGGCTTGACCCTTCGAAAGCGGCGGAAATTCCTTCCGAAAGCACCGCGCCGAAGCGCAAAATGGAAGTTTCTTTCGGAGATTGTTCCGATTTCGCAGGTTTTGAAGATTCCGTGCTCACGGAAGTGCTTTTCGAAAGCGAAGGGGACGACCTTACGGCCGTTTGCCTTGTTTCCGGCGAAAAAGCGGTGCTCATTGAGAGCGACGGCTTCTTTTTCGATGCTTCTTTTGCGAAATTCTTATGCTCAAAGGGCGCAAAGCGCACCGATGACCTTAAATTCCTTTCCCGCTGGGCGGAAAACCACGGCGCAACCGTTGAGAACTGCGTGATGGATTCTTCCCTTGCGGGAT
>JAFOYK010000023.1 GCA_017424665.1 Oscillospiraceae bacterium | reverse complement strand
GAGTTTGCGTTTGCGGGAGCAAACTGCAGGGGTTAGAAGGCGTTTCTTTGACAGTTTCACCGCCGTTTCTTTGCGCCGTCAAAGAAATGGGGGTGAATATAAAGTCAAACATTAAAAAAGACGGCTTTTTTATTCCCGATTCTCGGTTCCAAAAAACTTCTGTCAACAAATAATCGGATAAAATTCACAAACCGTCTTTATTTCCGCCACGGTTTTATTATATAATACATTTATAAAAGGGGGCGTTTTTTTGAACAGACAGAAACGTGACAATTTCATCGCAAGAATTTTATATATCCTCGTGGGCGCGGTCTGCGGCTTTTTCATGATTATTTCCGCGGATCCGGAAAAGCTTTTCGGCGGCGGCCCGAAAGAATTTGCCCTTCAGATGGCTTTATGCATGGTGCTTATTTTCGTCGCATATTTCATCCAGGCAATAATCCACGAACTTGGTCACCTTGTTTTCGGCCTTTTAACCGGATATAAATTCATCTCCTTCCGAATCGGAAGCGTGATGTTCATTAAGGAAAACGAAAAACTCCGTATAAAACTCTATAACGTTGTGGGAACCGGCGGCCAGTGCCTTATGATGCCCCCGCCCTGGAACGAAAATTTAAAAAGCGCTCTTTATAATTTCGGCGGCTGCATCTTCAATTTCGTTTCCGCAATTATTTTCCTTGCGCTTTTCGTCTTTATGGAAAAAGGCAGCTTTCTTGCCGTTCTTTCCGGAATGCTTGTAGCGGTCGGCTTCGGAAACGTCCTTTTAAACGGAATTCCCCTTCAGGTCGGCGGAATTTCCAACGACGGAATAAACGCCCTTCTTCTGGGTAAAAACCCGGTGGCGCTCCGCGCTTTCTGGCTCCAGCTTTACGTAAACGGGCTTATTTCCAAAGGCGAGCGAATGAGAAACATGCCGGAAGAATGGTTCTTCATGCCAAGCGGCGAAGACCTTCTCGATCCGCTCATCTGCACCGTCGGCGTTATGAAATATAACTATTTCTTCGATATCCACGATTTCAAAAGCGCGGAACTTATGGCGGAATATATGCTCCGCGCACCGGGACTTTTGGGACTTCATAAAAACGAGCTTCTTTGCGAGCTTTTGTTCCTTAAAATTTTCCGCGGGGCGGAACCTTCCGAAATCGATTCGCTCTATACCAAAGAGCTGGATAAATACATAAAAGCCACCGCGAACTATGTTTCCCGCCGCCGCCTTGCCTATGCTTACAATCTTCTTTATAAGAAAAACCTTACCATGGCGGAAAAATGCCTTGCGGTTTTTGAAAAAACCGTGAAAACCTATCCCTATTCCGCCGATATTGAAAACGAGAAAGAAATCGTCGAACTTATCAAAGCCAAAGCGGAAATTTTCTGAAATTAATACTGTAGGGAACGGTCTTGACCGTTCCGAAAAGCCTTCCCTTTTGTGAAAGAACCGTCGCGGGGATAACCTCGCGCATGATTTTAAACCGCAGGGGCGGATATTATCCGCCCGTTTCTTTGCGCCGTTAAAGAAAAGGGGTATTTTTAAAATAAAACAAAAAAAGAGCGGTTTTTCCGCTCTTTTTCTTTTCAGTTCAGTTTAAAATAAATGCAGAAATTATAAGCCGTTTCGGAAATATAATCCTCAAGGGTCATGATGACCGGGTTTCCCTCGCCGAATTTTCTCATAAGCTTTCCGCCAACGTTGTAAAAACGGTAAAGATTCTTTCCGTTTTCGTCTTTTCCCGCGGCGGTGAAAGCAACGTAATGGGCAATTCGCGGCTTTTTGTAATACATAACAATGGCTTCTTTTGCGCCGTTTTCAAGAATTTCTTCCGGCGAAAGGGAAACTTCGACCTTTTCGCCTTTTTTCTCCATAAAACGCTTCATGAAAAAAGCATTCGTTCCGAAAACGCCGCGGAAAACACATCCGCGTTCCATTTCCGAAGCAAGGCGCGGAATTCCGAAAACCTTGCCCCTTGAAAAAAGAATGTTCCAGTAAGCAATGCAGCCGCAGCCGCAATAGGCAAAGTTTCTTGCGGAATATTTAATGCAGGCAAGGCGGTTCTGGTTTTCAATAAAACCGTCCGGCGAAAAGCCGTTTTTAACCGTTTTCTCAAGGGTTTTCAAAACGTGCCTGTTGTGCTTTAAGTTTTCCTCTTTTGAAAAGGAAAGATTGCTGAAATCAAAACCGAAAATTTTCATCACAGATAAAGATTCATATAATCGGCGGCGCAAAATTCCCCATTGATTTTAAAGAATTTTTCGTTTGTTCCGATTTTTTCAAAACCGAATTTTTTATAAAGGGAAATTGCCGCTTCGTTGTCGGAACGGACTTCAAGCTCAAGAACTTCCGCGCCGGATTTTTTAGCGAAATCCATAAGAACGTTCATAATTCCGGTGCCGATTCCCTTTCCCCAATAATCCTTGCGGACGGAAATCGCAATTTCTCTGCGGTGGGCAAAACGGGTTTTTCCGGAAACGACAGAAACAGCGCCGGTTCCGATAAGTTCGCCTTCGTCAAAGGCAACTATCATAATGCTTCCGGGGTTTCCGGCAAATTTGCGGATGAAATCCGCTTCCTGGGAAATTGTAAGAGGAAGTCCTTCCGCCCCAAAGGTAAGGTTGTCGGTTTCGCTGCCGACAATTTTGCAATATTCAAGGAATTTTCCCGCGTCGGAAGGTTCCGCCTCGCGATAAATGATGTTCATGGGCATTTTATGTCACCTCTTTTTGAATAATGATCAATGTTCACAGCCGCCGCAGCCGGTGCATTCGCCGCCGCAGTTTCCGCAATCGTTTCCGCAGGAACCGCAATCGGGCTTGCCGTTTCGGCAGAAACCTTGCCCGATGCATCGGCCCGCAAACCTGCAGGGGCGCAGCCGGTGAGGAGAATGAATGTTGCAATAAAAACAGTCAGCTTTTTCATTTGTGTGCTCCTTTCCGCCTTTTCGGCTTCAAGGAGAAGCTTTCCCTGTTTTTCTCAATCATAAACCCCAATTATGAAAAAATAATTATCAAATAACATCTAAAGTGTAACTATAATTTGAACAAATTATTTCCACAGGCAAGCTCTGATTCTTGCCGTGCATACGCCAAAAACACAT
>JAFOYK010000167.1 GCA_017424665.1 Oscillospiraceae bacterium | reverse complement strand
CTTATGGTTCTTGCAACCCTTGCCGTTACCCAGAACCTTATCCGTTCCAAACACGGAAGAGCTATCACTGCTATCCGCGACAACGAAATTGCCGCAAGAGCAACCGGTATTGACGTAACGAAATATAAACTTCTTGTTTTCACTGTTTCCTCTTTCTTTGCGGGAATTGCCGGCGTTCTTTACAGCTATTCCAACTTCACCGTTCAGAGCACCAAGTTCAGCTATAACTATTCCATCGAAATTCTTGTTATGGTAGTTCTTGGCGGAATGGGAAGCATCAACGGCGCAATCATCGCCGCAACCCTTATCACCTTCCTTGACGTTGAGCTTCAGACCATCCTTACCGGCAACCTTGCCGTTCTTCAGGACCTTATCTATGCTCTCATCCTCATCGTTCTTGTAATTTATAACAACGCTCCGGCGCTTAAAAACTTCCGTGAGAAATATAATCTTAAAGCCTTTATTAATAAATTCAGACCTCACGTTCCTTCCAAACACAAGGACGACGAAGCAAAATGGGACCGTGTTCCCACCAAGATCAAAATGGACGAGGTTCTCTCCGTTGATTTCCAGGTGGATTCTCCCTATACCCCCGACAAACCCGGAAAGGAGGAGAAATAAATGAGCAAAACTGTTCTTAAAACCGAAAACCTCGGAATCTCCTTCGGCGGACTTAAAGCTGTTCAGAATCTTAACGTCGAAATTAAGGAAGGCCAGCTTTACGGACTTGTTGGCCCTAACGGCGCAGGCAAAACCACCGTTTTCAACATGATCACCGGCGTTTATAAACCCACCACCGGTAAATTCTGGCTTGACGGCGAAGATCTTACCGGAAAAGGCCAGGAAACCATCAACCACAAAGGCATTGCAAGAACTTTCCAGAACATCCGCCTTTTCAACAACATGACCGTTATAAGAAACGTAATGGTCGGTCTTCATAACCAGCCGGAATTTAACTGCGGAGTTATCTCCAGCATCTTCCGCCTTCCGAAACATTTTAAAACCGAACGCGCAATGCGCGACCGAGCAAAGGAAATTCTTGATATCGTCGGCCTTCTGGACGAACGCAACAACCTTTCCTGCAACCTTCCTTACGGAAAACAGAGAAAGCTTGAAATTGCCCGCGCTCTTGCAACCAACCCGAAGCTTCTTTGCCTTGACGAACCTGCTGCGGGTATGAACCCCCACGAAACCGAGGACCTTATGAAAATCGTCCGCAGGATCCGCGACGAATATAACATCACCATTCTTCTCATCGAGCATGATATGAAATTCGTTTCCGGTCTTTGCGACGAAATCACCGTTCTCAACTTCGGAACTTCTCTTGTTCAGGGCCCGCCCGAGGTTGCCCTTAACGACCCGGAAGTAATCAAAGCATACATAGGAGGATAACGCAAATGGCACTTTTGGAAGTTAAAGATCTTGAGGTTTCCTACGGCGTTATCAAAGCTCTTAAAGGAATCAGCTTTGAAGTTAACGAAGGCGAAATCGTAACCCTTATCGGCGCAAACGGCGCAGGCAAAACCACCACCATGCAGAGCGTTATCGGTCTTATCCCCAAAAAAGGCGGCACCGTTATTTATGACGGCGAAGATATCACCAAAACTCCCTGCCACAAAATCGTTCATCTTGGAATGTCCCAGGTTCCGGAAGGCAGAAGAATTTTCCAGGAACTTACCGTTTATGAAAACCTTCTTATGGGCGCTTATTCCAAAAAGAAGGACGAACATTTTGAAGAAGACCTTGAAAAAGTTTACAAACGTTTTCCCCGCCTTGCGGAAAGAAAGAACCAGATTGCCGGAACTCTTTCCGGCGGTGAACAGCAGATGCTTGCGATGGGCCGCGCTCTTATGTCCCGCCCGAAGCTTCTGATGCTTGATGAACCTTCCATGGGTCTTTCTCCCCTTCTTGTTGACGAAGTTTTCGACATCATCAAAGACATCAACAAAGACGGAACCACCATTCTTCTTGTTGAACAGAACGCAGGCAAATCCCTTGCAATTTCCGACAGAGCTTACGTTCTTGAAACCGGAAGCATTGTTCTTTCCGGAACCGGCGAAGAACTTGCCGCCAGCGAAGAAGTTAAAAAAGCTTACCTCGGCGTTTAATTTTAAAAAAAGAAAAAGGCACCGCAAAGCGGTGCCTTTTTTATTCCGTTTCCTTTTGACGCAATCTGTTGTAACAGCCTTAAAACTATGATATACTTTAGCGGTATTAAACTTTTCTTGAGGTAAAAAATGCAGAACAAACTTTGGACAAAGGATTTTACAACAATAACTCTCGGAAGTGTTGTTTCCATGATGGGCAACTCCATTGCCGGTTTTGCCATGAGCCTTTTTGTGCTCGATTATATGGATTCCACCCTTCTTTATGCAATTTACATATTCCTCTATACCCTTCCGCAAATTGCCGCACCGGTCATTTCCGGGCCGCTTATGGACAGATTTTCCCGAAGAAGAACCATCTACACTCTGGATTTTTGCTCCGCAACGATTTATGTTCTTCTTGCGGCGCTTATCTTCTTTGATTATTTCAATTTCGGAATTTTCGCGGCGGTAACCTTTATAATAGGTACAATAAACAGCGTTTATATGGTCGCTTTCGAAAGCTTCTATCCAATGCTTATCACCGAAGGAAATTATTCGAAGGCATATTCCATTTCCGGAACTTTGCAGACCATGACTTTCTTCATGCTGCCCCTTGCGACAATTGCTTATAACGCATTCGGTCTTGCTCCGCTTCTTGCCGTAAACTCCGTTTTCTTCTTCATTGCGGCAATTTTCGAAACAAGGATATCCGACGTTGAAACAATTCAGAAAATTCATCCTGAGGGCTCTTACAGCACCAAAAGCTATTTCAGCGACATGAAAGAGGGCATTCATTATCTTGCTTCGGAAAAAGGTCTTCTTGCTGTAACTCTTTATTTCACAGCAATGAGCGTTGCCGGCGGTGCTTCCCAGGTCATCACCCTTCCCTGGTTCAAAGGTGCTTTTGATAACGGCGAATATCTTTATATGTTCGTTTCGATTTTCAGCGTAATCGGCCGAAGCCTTGGCGGCGTTATCCATTATAAAGTCGAGCTTCCTGCAAAAAGAAAATTCGGAATTGCGCTTTTCGTTTATATCAGCATCGCCGTGGTCGAAGCGTTCTATCTTTACACTCCGCTTTATTCAATGGCCATCGGAAGCTTCATCATCGGAATTTTCGGCGTAACTTCCTATAACATCCGCGTTTCCGCAACCCAATCCCACGTTCCGCACGAAATGAAAGGACGTTTCAACGGCGCATTCTTCATGCTCAACACCGTCGGCGCTCTTTCCGGTGAACTTCTTGCGGGCCTTCTTTCGGAATTCATTTCCATGCGCGCGACCCTTACGGTTTTCATGCTTGTGTTCAGCGCTTTTGCCGCAATTGTTATCATCGGCGGAAACAAAAAGCACGTTGCTCCGCTTTATAACAGAAACGTTTAAAATAAAAAGAGCCTGCGGCTTTGCCGCAGGCTCTTTTTATTCTTTTTATGAATATTTCTCTTTTGCTCTTGACTTTCACTACGCCAATTTTATACTTTAATTAAAGGATAAATTTTAAAAAGGGGTGGTTTTTTGAAAAAGTTTTTCCTTGTTTTGCTTGCGCTGATTCTTGTTTTTTCCGGTTGCGGAAAAACTCCCGCTTCACCTTCGGAAAACGAAGGCTCATCTTCCTCTTCCGAAAGTGAAGAACCTTCCTCCTCTTCCGAAAGTGTTCCTGAAGAAAAACCCGAACCGGAAATATTCAACATAAGCCTTGTTGTGGATTCCGAAACTCTTCCTGCGGAAATTTCCGAAGCGGAAACTGTCAGTTTTGAAGTAATTCCAAAAGAAGCAACAAAAATGTCCGGAGAAACTCTAGAAATATGGGAAAAATATATTGCACCGATAGAATCCGCAATGCCTCTTTCCCTGGATTTTGACGAAAACAACGCACCCCACGGAAACATCGCAATCTATACTTATATTTTCTATCAATGTGAAAATCTCGATTATAAATATTACGGAATCGAAAAAAGCGGCTATGATATGGCAGAAAGCTATCTTGTTGACGGAAGAAAAACCGAAGAAAGCATTGCCCGCTGGTTCCCCTGGAATCCGGAAGATTACCGCCAATATTTTGAATATCTTCCGGAAACAGACCAATATCATATTCCCGGCTGCGGCGGTGGACCAACTTATACCTGCATAAGGGATTATAGTTTTGATGAGGATATTTTGACTATAGATTTTTCCATCTATGACGGTTGGGGCGAAGGAGAATATCTTGAAGTTTACGAAAACCATACTTTGAAAATAAAAATTGAAGAAAACGGATGGAAATATCTTTCCAACGAAACAACTTTCAAAGAAAGCATTTATTCCCCGCAATGGCACAACGAAGATTTTTCAAAATTTTCATCTTTCAGCACCCCGAAACTTGCTCAGGAATATATCGGAAATTACCTTATCCGCAACGGAAACAAGCATTACAACATTGATATAAACGGCCCACGTGGGCACAAAATGTATTTCGGTGAAAATTCTTATTGCTTCTTTCTTTCGCTGAACGGGTTGTATTTTTACCGTTTTGAAACAGATGAGTTTATTCATATTTCAAAGCTTCCTTCCGAATACAATAAAACGCACATGATTCGTAATGCCTGGATCGATAACTCCGGGCACATAATTCTGTCTTATAACGTTCTTTCAAATAATCCGGAACAAGTCACTGTTGAAATTGCGGTCCTTGATGAAGAAAGTTACGAAGTTATAAATTACATAAACACCGGACTTTCAGCCGATTTTTTCGATGAAAAGCCTTTTATTGCACAGTGGGATCCGATCGAAGGAAACACAGTTGAAATATATAACACAAAAACCGGTGATTATGAAAAAATAAATTATATTGAATAAAAATGGAAAAGGCCTGCGGCTTTGCCGCAGGCTTTTTCTTTATTCCCATTCGGAATATTCTTCCGGAAATATTGACTTTTTAAACTTAAAATTTTATATTCTAATCAAGGAGGTGTTTTTATTGAAAAAATTTGCTGTTTTAATAATCTTTTTGCTTCTTCTTTCCCTTTTAGGCTGTGAAAAAACGGAAACACCTTCCGAACCTGTTCCGGAGGTTCCTTCTTCCGAATCCGAAGGCGAGGCGGAACCCGAAGAACCTTCCGAACCAGAACTTTTCAAGGTAAGCATTGTTACCGAAAATGTAAAAGATGCTTTTGTTGAGCCGACAGACGAAGTTTTTGAACCGCTTTATGTAAAAGCCGAAGAAGTCATAATGTCCGAAGAATATCAGGCGGTTTACGATACTTTCATCGACGACACCGGATACCTTCTCCAGAAAGAATTTTCCGAAGACTATATTCCCTATACCTATCTTACCGACGTTTACAAAACATGCGAACGAAAAGACTTTGAGTTTTTGGGAATTCCAAAAAGCGACCCGGGAACGGACGAAGGTTTTTGGCTCAGTTCCGCCGAAGTTGAGGAAAGGCTCGGCCGCTATTTCCTTTGGGAGAAAGAGGATATCCGCAACGCTTTTGGATATGACGCCGAAACAGACCAATATGTCATTCCGGTCGGTGGCGGTGGCCCGATGTTCACCTATATAACTGACGTTCAAAAAGATGGCGACATCCTTAAAATTTATTATTCCTTCTATCACGATACATCTTTTTATGATGGCATCGAAAATCCGGAATATTTTCCTGTTTACCGAAAAGCCATTCTTGAAATAAAGCAGGAAGAACCCCTTTGGAAATATAAATCCAACAAAATGATTTATGATGACGAAATTCCAACATGGCATAATTCCGACTATTCTTTTGCGGCAAACGTTTTAAGTTACAGCGCCGGAACAAAAGCGGAATACAGCGTTATCAAAAATTCTTCCATAAACATAGTAACTGTTTTCGGAAGAAACTACCACAGTTTTTATATGGAACAAACTCCCTGTGGAATTTTTGAAACTCCCGGCGGAATCTGGATTTATGATTTTGAAAGCGAAAGCCTTAGGAAAATAACCGAGCTTCCTTCAAAATATGATGAAAAGCATTGGGTAACTTATGTTGGACGCGACAGCGGAAACCGAATTGTTGTTGCTTATCAATGCGTTTCCGATGATGAATATGCTGAAAACATTGAGCTTGCTGTTTTGGATTATGAAACTCTTGAAGTAATTAATTATATTGATACGGAACTTACCCGTAGCCCAAATTTCAGCATGGGAATCGACCGTGGTGAAGATATTTTCTGGATCCATTATTTCGGTGATAGCGGAAATAGAGAAGAATTTATAAATTATCTTGAATAAAAATGGAAAAGGCCTGCGGCTTT
>JAFOYK010000188.1 GCA_017424665.1 Oscillospiraceae bacterium | reverse complement strand
GGGATAAACGCTGATGGAGTCGCCGGAATGGATACCGGTTCTTTCAACAAGTTCCATAATGCCGGGTACGAAAACGTCGATTCCGTCGCAGATCGCGTCGACCTCAACTTCTTTACCGAAAACGTATTTATCTACGAGAACGGGTTTGTCTTCGCCAAGTTCAACCGCGGTTTTAAGGTAAGTGCGGAGCTGTTCTTCGGTTGCAACAATCTGCATTGCGCGGCCGCCGAGAACGAAGGAAGGACGAACGAGAACGGGGTAGCCGATTTCGGCAGCAGCTTTGCAGCCGTCTTCGATGTTGGTAACAGCTTTGCCTTTCGGCTGGGGAATGTTGAGTTCTTTAAGAATTTTTTCAAAGCTGTCGCGGTTTTCCGCTCTTTCAATTGCGTCGCAATCGGTACCGATGATTTTAACGCCTCTGTCGCGGAGCGGTTCTGCAAGGTTGATTGCGGTCTGGCCGCCGAGAGAAGCGATTACGCCTTCGGGTTTTTCAAGTTCGATGATGTTCATAACATCTTCGGGAGTGAGGGGTTCGAAATAGAGCTTATCGCTGGTGGTGTAGTCGGTGGAAACGGTTTCGGGGTTGTTGTTGATGATGATTGCCTCGTAACCGGATTTTTTGATGGTGGTTACCGCATGAACGGTGGAATAGTCGAATTCAACGCCCTGGCCGATTCTGATGGGGCCTGCGCCGAGAACGATGATCTTCTTTTTATCGGTTACGATGGAAGTGTTTTCGCCGGTATAGGAAGAATAGAAATAAGGGATATATGCTCCGCAGTGGAAGGTATCGACCATTCTGTAAACCGGGAACATGTTCTTTTCTTTACGGAAATTAAAAACTTCGATTTCGCTGCAGTTCCAGAGTTTTGCGATATATTCATCGCCGAAGCCCATTTTCTTTGCTTCAAGAAGAACAGCCTCGTCTTTAACGTTCTCTTTAACTTTGTTTTCCATCTTTACGATGTTTTCAACAGCTTTAAGGAAGAACTCGGTGATTTTGGTAACTTCGTGAAGTTTCGCGGTGGTTTCGCCGCGGCGGATAAGTTCGGTGATTCCGAAAATGTTGTCATCGCGGAACTGTTCGATATATTTATAAATTTCTTCGGTGCTCATGCCGTCGAATTTTTTGAGATAGAGGTGGCAAACGCCGGTTTCAAGGGAGCGTACACCTTTAAGAAGGCATTCTTCAAGGTTGGAACCGATTCCCATGATTTCGCCGGTTGCTTTCATCTGGGTTCCGAGGGTGTTGGGTGCGGAAGCAAATTTATCGAAGGGGAAACGCGGAAGTTTTGCGATTACGTAATCGAGGGAAGGCTCGGTTTTTGCGGTGGTTCCCGCAAGTTCAATTTCATCAAGAGTCATGCCCACAGCGATTTTTGCGGTGACTTTTGCGATGGGGAATCCGCTTGCTTTGGAAGCAAGAGCGGAAGAACGGGAAACACGGGGGTTAACTTCGATAAGGTAATATTCGGAGGAGTTGGGGTTAAGAGCAAACTGAACGTTGCAGCCGCCTTCGATTTTAAGTTCGCGGATAAGTTTGATTGCGGAATCGTTGAGCATCTTCATATCGTGGTCGGAAAGGGTCATGATAGGAGCAACAACGATGGAGTCGCCGGTATGTACGCCGACGGGGTCGACGTTTTCCATTCCGCAGATGGTGATTGCGTTGTCTGCGCTGTCACGCATAACTTCAAATTCGATTTCTTTATAACCTTTAACGCTCTTTTCGATAAGAACCTGGTGAACGGGGGAAAGTTTAAATGCGTTTCTTCCGATTTCGATAAGTTCTTCTTCGTTATAAGCAAAACCGCCGCCGGTTCCGCCAAGGGTGAATGCGGGGCGAAGAACTACCGGATAACCGATGCGCTCTGCTGCGCCTTTTGCTTCATCAAGGTTATAGGTGATTTCGGAAGGAATGGTGGGTTCGCCGATGGACTGGCAAAGTTCTTTGAACATTTCGCGGTCTTCGGCTCTTTCAATACTTTCGCTGCTGGTTCCGAGAAGTTTTACACGGCATTCTTTAAGGATGCCTTTTTTCTCAAGCTGCATTGCAAGGTTAAGGCCGGTCTGGCCGCCGATTCCGGGAACGATTGCGTCGGGTCTTTCGTGGCGGATGATTTTTGCGATGTATTCGAGGGTAAGGGGCTCCATATAGACCTTATCTGCGATAAGGGTATCGGTCATGATGGTTGCGGGGTTGCTGTTGCAAAGAACAACCTCATAGCCTTCTTCTTTAAGTGCAAGGCATGCCTGGGTTCCTGCATAGTCAAATTCCGCAGCCTGGCCGATTACGATAGGGCCGGAGCCGATGATGAGGATTTTTTTGATGTCCGTTCTTTTTGCCATTCTTTTTCGCTCTCCTTCGTTTTTATATCTGAAAATTATTTATAAACAATCTGTCCGTCTTTGACGGTTAACATACATTTTCCGAAAAGTTCCCAACCTTCAAAGGGGGTCGCTTTTCCCATGGAAAGGAATTTTTCCGGTTCAACTTTTTCAAGGGCTTCAAGGTCCCATACGGTGAAATCGTTTCCCTGTTTTATTCCGAAACGTTTTCTCGGGTTTATTGCCAGAAGCTCGATTG
>JAFOYK010000125.1 GCA_017424665.1 Oscillospiraceae bacterium | reverse complement strand
TGGTTCCGGCCTTGAAAACGTGGTCTTTACCGAAAAGTTCTTCGGTATAGCGGTGGGCCCAGAACTGATATTCACCGGAGAAGTTAAGGTCGATATCAGGCGCTTTATCACCATGGAAACTAAGGAAGGTTTCGAAAGGAATGTCGTGGCCGTCCTGTTTATATTTCGTTCCGCAAACTGGGCAATCTTTCGGAGGAAGGTCAAAGCCGGAACCGACTTCGCCTTTTTCGAAAAATTCGCTGTGGTGGCAGTTAGGGCAAACGTAATGAGGAACAAGGGGGTTAACTTCGGAAATTCCGCTCATGGTCGCAACGAAAGAAGAACCTACGGAACCACGGGAACCGACCTGGTAACCGTCTTCGTTGGATTTTGTAACAAGCTTCTGGGCGATTACGTAAAGAACCGCGTAACCGTGTTTTATGATGGAATCCAGTTCCCTTGCAAGGCGTTTTTCAACGATTTCAGGAATCTTTCTTCCTTCGGGGGTTTCTTCGCCATAGACTTCATAAGCCTTTTTCCAGCAGCGGTTTTTAAGGTCCTCTTCCGCGCCTTCGATATAAGGAGTGTAAGTTCCGTCGAGGATCGGTTTAAGAACCTCGCACATATCGGCGATTCGGTTAGGAACGGTTATTACAACTTCTCTTGCCTTTTCTTCGCCGAGATAAGAGAATTCATCGAGCATTTCACGGGTGGTTTTAAGATAGAGCGGGGCCTGGTTAGAAGCATCCGCAAAGCCCTGGGAAGCCTGGATTATCTTGCGGTAATCCGCATCCTCCGGATCAAGGAAATGTACGTCGCCGGTTGCGGCAACGGGAATTCCGAGTTCTTCGCCGAGAGCGACGATCTGTTTGTTCCATTCGCGGATCTGGTCTTCGCTTTCAACTTTTCCGTCGCGGACCATAAATTCGTTGTTTCCAACCGGCTGGATTTCGAGGAAATCGTAGAATTTCGCGATCTCTACAATTTCTTCGCGAGATTTTGCGCCTGTTATAGCTCTGTAAAGCTCTCCGGCTTCACACGCTGAACCAACTATCAAACCTTCCCTGTGCTTTATAAGAAGGCTTTTCGGAACGCGCGGGCGCTTTTTATAGTAAGTTACGTGTGCCTGGGAAACCAGTTCATAAAGGTTTTTAAGGCCGCGCTGGGTCTTTGCGATTATTATTTGGTGGTAAGTCGGAAGTTTTCTCGGGTCTGCACCGCGAAGGATTCCGTTAACATCGGCAAAATTATCGATATGCTCGCTTTCGCGAAGCTGTTCCATCATCTTAACAAGAATGAGCGCAAGCTCCCTTGCGTCGTCGCAGGCTCTGTGGTGATTGAACGGAGCGAGTTTAAGATGGTTTGCAACGGTATCGAGCTTATGGTTTTTGATGTTGGGATACATGGAACGGGCCATTGCAGCGGTATCCGCATAGGCGCATTCGAAAGGTATGCCGCATCTTTCACCGGCCGCACGAAGGAAACCGGTATCGAAACCGGCGTTATGTGCCACAAGGAATCTGCAGTTTCCGCAGAATTCGTAGAACATACGAAGAGCTTCCGCCTCCGAAGGAGCATCCGCAACCATGGAATCGTCGATTCCTGTAAGTTCGGTGATTCTTTCCGGAATATGTTTTTCCGGGTTTACAAAGGTGTTGAATTCTTCCTTGAGCACACCGTTTACAACACGGACAGCACCGATCTCGGTCATTCTTTCCGTTGCGGCTGAAAGACCGGTCGTTTCAAGGTCGAAAACAATAATTTCATCTTCGAAAGAAACGTCCGGTTCACCGAAAACCGCCTTTACGGTATCGTCAACGAAATATGCCTCCACACCATAGACAACTTTGAAGTTCGGATCTTTAAGCGCTCTGAAAGTTTCCGCCGCTTCCGGGAAACCCTGAACGTTTCCGTGGTCGGTGATGGCAATTCCGCGATGTCCCCAATCATGGGCGCGTTTAACAAGCCTTTCCGGCGCGGTAACGCCGTCCATCTGGGACATATTTGTGTGACAATGGAGCTCGAAACGTTTTTCTTCCTCGTCATCGGTTCTGTGAAGTCTTTTAACTTTACAGATATCACGAGGACGGATAGTTACGTCGTGCTCATATTTATCGAAAGAAGCTTCGCCGGCTACCACAACGGTATCGCCGCTTTTAAGGGCAAGAACCCCTTCCGCTTCCTTTTTCTTTGCAATTATTTTGAGGATATTGGAACTTGTAAGGTCGGTGAGCATAACGGTTATAATAACGCTTTCGCCGTCCCTTGTTTCCCTGCTTTCAACAGAGAAAATATCGCCCCAGATTACAACTCTTCCGCTTTGCATATCAACGTCGCAAAGTTTCATCGGGCGCTGTTTGATGGGTCTTCCCATAACAACTTCCATATTGGAAATATCTATCGGAAGGCCGGTTGTGTCAAAGCCGCCGTTTCCGAAAGGAGCCGGAGCTTTGGGCGCTCTCGGTTTCGGTGCGGAAGAAGAATTACTTCCGCCGGCTTTGGATTCCGAATAGGAAACGGAAGCGGTTTTGCGCTCGCTGATTTCGGTAACTTCGGTCGTTCCGGAAAATTCAACTTCAATTTCTGTTCCGAATTCCTCTCGGACTATGTTTTTCATAATTGTATCGCAGCGGTTTTTAAGAAGCATTTCCGCTCCGCCGTGGGCAAGTTCAACTTTAAAAACGCCGTTTTCAAAAGCAACTTTGCTGTCGCTGAAAAAGCCGTTTATCGGAACGCCGCGAAGGTTTGCTTCAAAAGCGATATCGTCAAAATAATCTGCAGTGAGCATTGAAGGAGAATAAACGGGAATAAGCCGGACGTTTTTTACGCCCAGCTTTTCGCAAAGTTCTTTTTGCGCGGAATATAAATCTTTTTTATGTACCGTTTTTTTCGGTGCGATTTTTGCCGCAACTTCCCTTTTGTCCATATCGATATTCATACCGATTATTTCGGCAAGGGAAAGTTCTTCAACAAAACCGCTTCCGAATATTTCGGAAAAAGTTTTTCCCATTTTTACATCCGTCCGATTTCTTCAAGAAGCGCCGGAAGAATTTCGTTTTCCGGAACTTTTCTCAAAATTTCGCCTTTTTTAAATATAAGACCGCATTTGTCGCCGCCGGCAACGCCGATATCCGCTTCCCTTGCTTCGCCGGGTCCGTTTACCGCGCAACCCATTACAGCGACGGTAATGGGCTTTTCACAGCCTCTGAGAGCCTCTTCAACTTCATTTGCAAGTTTGATGAGGTCAATTCTCGTTCTTCCGCAAGTCGGGCAGGAAACGATGTTTACGCCGAAATTACGGACACCCGCCGCTTTAAGAATATCTTTCGCGGCGTAAATTTCACGAACCGGATCCGCGGTCAAGGTTACGCGGATGGTAGAACCGATTCCGTCAACAAGAAGCCCGCCTATTCCTATGGAGTTTTTGATGATTCCCATATGCTCGGTTCCAGCTTCGGTAACGCCGAGGTGGAGCGGATAATCGCATCTTTCGGAAACAAGGCGGCAGGCATTCATCATGGTTTTGACGTTGCTGGATTTTATGGAAATTACCGTATCGGTAAAACCGTATTTTTCAAGGATTGCGACGTGCTCCATCGCGCTTTCAGCAAGAGCTTCCGCAGTGGGTGTGCCGTATTTTTCAAGAAGGCGTTTATCACGGCTTCCGCCGTTTACTCCGACGCGGATTGCAACTCCTGCATTTCCGCAGGCTTCAACAACCTGGCGGGTGCGTTCTTCGGAACCTATGTTGCCGGGATTGATTCGAATCTTATCGATTCCGTTTTCAACCGCCGCAAGAGCAAGGCGGTAATCGAAATGAATATCCGCAACAAGCGGGATATCGATTTTTTCTTTTATTGCGGGAATAAGTTCCACCGCCGCCATATCCGGAATTGCGGCACGGAGAATTTCACATCCGGCTTTTTCAAGTTCAACTGCCTGCTTTACGCTTCCTTCAATGTCGGTTGAAGGAACGCTTATCATAGACTGTATTGCAACGGGATTATCGCCGCCGATGGCGATTTTTCCGATTTTAACTTCCTTTGCCATTCGCTCAGCCTCCTGTTATAAGTCTTACTATATCGTTATAGGCAACAATCACCATAAGGAGCATCAGAAGAGCCATTCCGACGCCGTGGATAATGCCTTCAACTTTCTGATTGATGGGTTTTCCCCGGAAAAGTTCGATTATCATAAAGAAGATCCTTCCGCCATCCAGCGCCGGCAAAGGAAGAAGGTTGAAAACGCCGAGGTTAACGGTGATTATCGCAAGGATAAGGAGCAAACCTTTATAATTCGTTTCCTGAACAGCATCGGAAATGGTTTCGGTAACCCCGATAGGTCCGGAAAGCTGGCTTATTCCAAACTCACCGCTTATGATATCACCAAGAGAATGCCAGACAAGCTTTACCAAAGACCAGGTCCAGCGGAAAGAATAACCTATTCTTCCGAAAATATTCGGTTCTTCGCCGTAGATGCTGAAATCCAGAATTATGGATTTCATTCCGTTTATTTCCTGGGTGTTGAAAACAACTTCGTCAAGATGGATCTTTTCTCCTCCGCGGAGAACATCCATTGAAACGATTCCGTCGGTATCACGGATAAGCGAATATACGATATCATAATCACATCCTGATTTTTCGCCGTTTACCGCAAGAATCGTATCGTCAACTTCAAGATAATTTGCGGAAGAAGAATTTTCAAGGAAGGAGGCAACCGTGGTGGTTCCCACCATGGTCTGGCCGCAGGTCAGCACAAAAACCACCGCAAAGCCGAGGATAAGGTTCATAATCGCACCGGCGGAAGTGATTATTATTCTTTTCCAGACGGGGCAGGCCATGAAACGGCGTTCGTCCTCACTTTCCTCATCTTCCCCTTCCATGGCGACAAAGCCGCCTATCGGAAGAAGGCGGAGAGAATATGCGGTTTCTCCGAAAGTTTTGGAAATGATTTTCGGACCCATGCCTATGGAAAATTCGTTGACACGAACTCCCGCCCATTTTGCGGTTGCAAAATGGCCAAGTTCATGGAAGAAAATCATAAATCCGAAAAGTAAAATTGCAATTACAATACTCAAAAGGTTATCTCCTTATTAAATAAGTGAAGAAGCGAATTTTCTTGCTTCTTTGTCTGTTTCAAAAACCTCTTCAAAACTGTCGCCGCTTGAAAATTCTTTTAAAACGGTTTTTTCAAGGATTTTCGGAATATCGGTGAAACCGATTTTTCCGTCAAGGAAAGCCGCAACGGCAATTTCATCAGCGGCGTTGAATGCGGCAGTGGCGGTTTTTCCGATTGAAAGCGCGTGTCTTGCAATATCCGTTGCGGGGAAAGCGACGTTATCCTGTTCATAGAAATGAAGCGTTCCGATTTTCGCAAGATCAAGATGTTCAACAATGCTTTCACATCTTTCCGGAACGGTCAGCGCATACTGGATGGGCGTTCTCATATCCGGAACGCCGAGCTGTGCAAGAACGGAATTATCGGTGAATTCAACAAGGGAATGAACAATACTCTCCCTGTGGATAACTACGTCAATATTATTCTGCGGGACGCCGAAAAGATGCGCGGCTTCGATTATTTCAAGACCTTTGTTTGCCATTGTAGCAGAATCTATGGTCACTTTTCTGCCCATATTCCAGGTAGGATGGGCAAGGGCATCTTCCGGTTTCATGTTTTCAAGTTCGGAAAGAGTTTTTCCGAAGAAAGGGCCGCCGGAAGCGGTAAGGATAAGTTTCTGTATCCTTGCGTAATCCCCTTTTGCCTGAAGGCATTGGAAAATTGCGGAATGTTCGCTGTCAACGGGAAGGATCTTAACTCCGCGTTCTTTTGCAAGATCCATAACTCTTTTTCCGCCGGCAACAAGAGTTTCCTTGTTGGCAAGGGCAACGTCGTTTCCCGCTTCAATTGCGGCTATGGTCGGACGAAGACCGGCAATTCCCGTAACGGCATTGAGCACCGTGTCGCAATCTATTCTTGCGGCTTCGAGCACGCCTTCAATTCCTCCGAGCACGGTTATATCTGTGTCGGAAAGTTTGATGCTCAAGCCCTTTGCGGCGGTTTCATCAAAAACAGCAACAAGCTTTGGTTTAAATTCCCTTGCCTGTTTTTCAAGAAGTTCCACGTTGCTTCCGGCCGCAAGAGCAACCACTTTGAAGCCGAGGTTTCTGCAAACATCAAGAGTCTGGGTGCCGATCGAACCGGTTGACCCCAAAACAGAAAGGCGTTTCATTTTTTGAAAAAGCCTCCTTTTTTCTATAAAATTATTGCCGCAAAAAGCGGCAATAAAACGTTATTCTGAAATTAATATCAGCCTATAAGCGGAAGATAGATGTTCCACATGTATAAGAGCGGAGCAACGAAGATCCAGCTGTCAAAACGGTCCATAACTCCGCCGTGGCCGGGCATTACGTTTCCGTAATCTTTGATTCCAACCTGGCGTTTGATGATGGAAGCGCAAAGGTCTCCGAGAATAGCGGCAACTGCGCCCAAAGGAAGGAACGCAACAAGGCTGAGCCAGTTTACGGAACGTCCGGTGATGATTCCAAAAATCAGCGCAATTACACAGCAAAGAAGAACATCACCGAAAACGCCGCCGATTGCTCCTTCAACGGTCTTTTTTGGGCTTATTTCAGGGCAAAGTTTTCGTTTTCCGAAGAAATATCCGCTGAAATAAGCGCAGGTATCGTTAAGCCAGGCAACACCAAGGCTTAAAAGAACAAGGAAATAAGACACAGGTGCACCGTAACCTCTGAAAATAAGGATTACGGAAAAAGCCCTTGGAATGAAAAGGGTGAAGAAAAACGCGAAAGCCGCATCAGTGGCTTTCATTTCTTTGTGATTTTTAAGAACAAAAACCAGAACGGTCATTCCGAAAATAAGTTCAACGAAACCTGCAACGGAACCCATTGTCTGGAAAAACGAAGTTGAGAAAATGCGCCGAAAAGCGCACTGACCGCTGTAAAAGTCTTGTTTTTTGAAAGCCCTACGGCGTTTATCATTTCATATACTGCCATAACGGAAAGAGCGGCAATTGCAACGTCAAGAACCGCTGTTTCAAAAAGGCATAGAACCGCACCGAGGAGCAAAAGCCCAACCAGCGCAGATATTACTCTTGTTTTCAATTTATTTTTACCTCTTTTGTCCGATAGTCAAAACAAATCAAACTCCGCCAAAGCGGCGGTTTCTTTTGGAGTATTCCTCCAAAGCTTCTTCAAGATGTTCCTTGGTAAAATCCGGCCAAAGCACATCCATAAACACAAATTCGGAATATGCGCTTTCCCAAAGAAGGAAGTTTGAAATCCTTTCTTCCCCGCTTGGGCGGATTATAAGGTCACATTCCGGGGTTTTTGAATAAAGATTTTCGGAAACGGTTTCTTCGGTTATATCTTCCGGAGAAAGTTTTCCGCTTGCGATTTTTTTCGCAATTTCTTTTACGGAATGAACGATCTCGTCCCTTCCGCCATAGTTAAGCGCAATCTGAACAGTTGTTATCACTTCGCCAACGTCCGCGCTTTCCGCTTCTTCCATAAGCTTAAGAAGATCTTCGTCAAAAGGCTCTCTGTCGCCAATGAAACGAACCGCTATGTGTTCGTTTTTTGCCTTCGCCATGCCTTTAAGATAGCTTCGCATAAGGTTCATTATACCTTCAACTTCCTCTTTCGGGCGCTTCCAGTTTTCGGTGGAAAAAGCATAAACAGTAAGGTATTTTATTCCGAGATCGCGGCAGCAGCGGGAAATGTTTTCAAAAACTTCCGCGCCTTTTTTATGGCCGGCATTTCTCGGAAGGCCGCGTTTTTTTGCCCAGCGGCCGTTTCCGTCCATAATAATGCCGATATGTTCCGGCAAAATTAATTTATCGGACATATCGGCACCTCCATTCAAAATTCAGAAAATCAGATTTCCATGATCTCTTTTTCTTTTTCTTTAGCCATGCTTTCAACTTTTTCAACAAAGTCGTCAGTAAGCTTCTGGATATCTTTTTCAAGATCTTTAAGGTCATCTTCGGTGATTACCTTATCTTTAAGCTGTTTTTTGCAGAATTCGTTTGCATCACGGCGATGGTTACGTACGTTTACTTTTGCTTCTTCTGCGTGTTTTGCAATGGTTTTGCAAAGTTCTTTACGGCGTTCCTCGGTAAGAGGCGGGAAAACGAGGCGGATGCAAACACCGTCGTTCTGGGGCGGAATGCCGATATCGGAAGCGTTGATAGCTTTTTCGATAAGTTTAAGGCAGGATCTGTCCCAAGGCTGGATAACAAG
>JAFOYK010000138.1 GCA_017424665.1 Oscillospiraceae bacterium | reverse complement strand
GCGCAATAGCATATCCGGAGGGTTAAAATGGAAAAGAAACTTCTTCTTAAAGAAAACAGTTTTATAGAAACCGAGATAACCGCTGTCACCAATGAGGGCAGCGGTGTTTCGCGTTATGAAGGAATGGTGGTTTTCACACCGCTTACAGCCACCGGCGACCTTGCAAAAGTTAAGGTTGCAAAGGTAGGAAAAACCTGCATTTATGGCGAACTTGCTTCCGTGCTCAAACCTTCAAAAGACCGTGTTGACCCGGATTGCGAAGTTTTCGGAGAATGCGGCGGATGTTCTCTTCGCCATATGAAATATGAAGCGGAACTTCGTGAAAAAACAAGTTGGGTGCGTGACCACGTTCAAAGAATCGGCGGATTCGATATCGAACCATTCCCGGCAATAGGTTCTCCGAAAACCGAAGAATACCGCAACAAAGCCATTTATCAGGTTGGAAAAGGCCCGAAAGGCGAGCCTGTTTTCGGCTTTTACCGCAAAAAAAGCCACGACGTAATGGATTGCAAAAACTGCAAACTTCAGCCGAAAGAGTTTGCGGATATCCTTGACGCAATTGGATTTTTTGTAAAGCAGAATAAAATTTCCATCTATGATGAAAAGAGCCACAGCGGCCTTCTCCGCGCTGTTTATATCAGAAAAGGCGAGGTGACCGGTGAAGTTGGAATCTGTCTTGTGCTCAACGGAGACAAACTGCCCGGAGAAAAACTTTTTGTTTCGCTTTTGAGCACGCAGTTTAAAAATATCGTCAGCATCGTGCTCAACACCAATAAAGACCGCACGAACGTGGTGCTCGGCAAAAAATCAAAAACCATTTTTGGAAAAGACGGCATTACTGACGTTCTTTGCGGCGTTACTGTCGATATTTCTCCCGCCGCTTTTTATCAGGTAAACCACGGCGGAGCGGAAATTCTTTACCGCACCGCCGCGGATTTCGCAAATCTTTCCGGCGGCGAACTTGTTCTCGATCTTTATTGCGGAGCGGGAACCATCGGCCTCTCCATGGCTGAAAAAGCAGGAAAGCTTATAGGAGTCGAAATCGTTCCGGAAGCCATTGAAAACGCTAAAATCAACGCAAAACGCATGGGCATCACCAATGCGGAATTCATCTGCGGAGATGCGGGAACCGCCGCGACCGAACTTGAAAAACGCGGCACCGCTCCGGACGTTATAATCCTTGACCCTCCGAGAAAGGGATGCACCGAAGATACCCTTGAAGCAGTCGCAAAAATGGCTCCGAAGAGAGTCGTTTACGTTTCCTGCAACACCGCGACCATGGCAAGGGATGCGAAAATTCTTGATGAACTTGGCTATGAACTTAAAAAAGTTCAGCCGGTGGATATGTTCCCGAAAACAGCTCATGTAGAAGGCGTCGGCCTTTTTATAAAACACTGAAACAAGGTGATTCCATGAACGAAGAATGCCTTATCTGCAAAGCACCGCTTACATATCTTGAAAAAGACGAACAAATGGAATGCGCCCTTTGCCACAGAAAAGAACCGAGTAAAACCCGGTGCGCGAATGGACACTATGTCTGTGACGATTGTCATACAAAAGGAATGGACAGCATTTTGGCTTTGTGCCTTGCGGAAAAATCAAAAAATCCGGTGGAGATAATCCAAAAAATGATGGCAATGTCTTTTTGCCATATGCATGGCCCGGAACATCACGTTATGGTCGGTTCGGCTCTTCTCACGGCATATAAAAACGCCGGCGGCGAAATTGATCTGAAAGAAGCGCTTATCGAAATGCAAAACCGCGGAAGAAAAGTTCCTGGCGGAGTTTGCGGATTCTGGGGAGCCTGCGGAGCGGGAATAAGCAGCGGAATGTTCGTTTCGATAATAACAAAATCCAATCCGCTCGCAAACGAAGAATGGGGATTTTCCAACAAAATGACCGCTAAATCCCTTGAGTCTATAGGAAAAATCGGCGGACCGCGCTGCTGCAAAAGGGATTCTTTCCTTGCGATAAAATCCGCGATTGAATTTGTTCGCGAAAACTTCGGAATAGAAATGGAAGAAAGTGGAATAATTTGTGATTACAGCGAAAAAAATAACCAGTGCATAAAAGAGCGCTGTCCGTTCAATCCTTTTAACAATAAAACTTGATTGAAAAGAGGAAAAAACAATGAAAAAACTTCTCTATATCGATTCCTGCATCCGCGGGGAACTTTCCCGCACCAAAAAAATTGCAACTCCGATAATTGAAAAACTTTCCGAGCGATATGAGGTCGAAACAATTGTTATAAATGACCTTGAACTTAGACCGGTTCAGGCGGAAGAAAACCGAAGAAGAGCCGGCGGAGTTGTTTCCGAAGAAGCAATCAGCCTTGCAAACAAAATCAAAAACGCCGACAGAATTGTAATTGCCGCGCCGTTTTGGGATATGTCAATTCCCGCGGCGCTCAAAACTTTCTTCGAACTTTGCTCTCTTTTTCATGTAACTTTCGACAGCGACGACAAAACCTGTTACGGGCTTTGCAAAGCGGAAAATGCAATGTTCATCACGACCCGCGGAATGAAAATCAGAACCGGCGAACCTCTTGAACAGGCAACTCCGTATCTTAAAGCGCTTTTCTGGCTTTGGGGAATAAAAGGTTTTGAAGTTGTCGCAAGAGAAAATTTCGATTATCTTCCGCAGGAGGAAATTGAAAAAGAAATTTCTTCCGCAATAGAAGAGGGAATTAAAATTGCAGAAACTTTCTAAGCCTTTTGCGGCAATTTCCTATATCTTTGCCGCTGCTTTGCTTGCGGTCTATTTCGGAACGGAATTTGTTCCAAGCTTTTTCCTTTCGACCGCAGGAAGATTGGTTCTTCTTTGTGTGAGCTGCGGATTTCTTTGGCTCGGCGGTTTCTTTTTGACAAAACGAAGCGGAAACAACCGTCCGATGAAGATAAACCTTCGGATTTTCCTTGCGCTTTATCTTCTTCTTTTTGCAACGCTTACTCTTTTCGATCCGCTTTGGGGAAGAAACGGAGGTTTTGTAATCTGGAACAGAGAACTTTTTGAAATGTATGTTCAAAACAGCCTTAACCTTGTTCCTTTTAAAACCGTTCTTCAATATTTTTACCGCGGTACAATAAACCAGTTCGTTGTTAACATCGTAGGAAATCTCGTCTGCCTTATGCCGCTTGGAATTTTGCTTCCGCTGAATTTTGAAAAACAGCGAAAAACGGGAATTTTCCTGATGACCTGTGTCCTGATAGTTTCTGCGGTGGAAATTCTTCAGTTTGCGACCCTTTCCGGAAGTTGCGACATCGACGATTTTATTTTAAACGTAGGCGGAGCGTTTCTGATTTATCTGTTCACAAAGAATAAAAAAGCCTTCGGATTTTTAAAACAGATATTTTTACTTGAATAAAACAAAAAACACCCGCCTTATGGCGGGTGTTTTTATTTTTTTAATTATTCCTGAGCAAGATATTCCTCAAGGCAAAGTCCGGATTCTTTAATGAGAGCTGCCTGTTCTTTTCCAACGTAACGGAAATGCCAGGGTTCGTGATCAAAGCCGGTTATGCCAACTTTGTCGGCGGGGTAACGGAGAATGAATCCGTATTTGTGAGCGTGTTCAAGAAGCCATACTTCTTCAGGAGAGCCGACAAATTCTCCGAAGGCGCAGCCGATATCAACCGCAAGGCCGCAGTTGTGTTCGCTTGCTCCACCGGGAATTGCAGTTTTTCTCGCGGTAAAAAGTTCGTTTTGTTTGGAAACGCTTCTGAAAGCGGTGTAAAGAACAAAATCAAGCCCTTCGCTTTCGCCTGCGGAAAGCATTGCGGAAAGATCCTCAAGAATCCTTGAATCAACGGCGTGACCTTCGTTATCAACGGCTGCTGTTTCAACGGAAAAATCTTCGGTAAGAGGGTTTTCTTTGTTAACAAGGATCATGAACCATTCGTCTTTCGGAATTTTAGGTTCTTCCGGAACGGGTTCTTCAACAACCGGAGCTTCCGGTTCATCCACATCTTCTTCGTGTTCCGGATCTTCCTCAATAGGTTCTTCGGTAACAACCTGTTCCGGTTCGGAAACCGGTTCTTCCGGAATTTCCGGTTGGGAAGACTGAAGAGGTTCGTCCTCTGCCGGGTTTTCCGATTCGGAATCTTTGGAGGTTTCTCTGGATATCAAAGAAAAACCAAGGTCGGGGCCATATTCAATAAAGGCGAAAACTCCGCCGCCGATTGCGATTATGAGCAAAGCGGAAAGAACAGAAAGAACTATTTTTCTTCCGGTGTGTTTCGGCTGCCTTAATTTAATGGCGCGGGGTTCGCGTTCTTCAGGGTCAATTCTTGTGCCGTTGGACATTATATACTTTCTCCTTTTCTTTTACAAAAGGTTTTGAAAAAACAAATTTCCACAAATACAAATATAATAAAAAATTGTCTTTTTGTCAACCAAGCCATAAAAAACAATGGTAATTATGCACAAACGGCTTTCCTAAAATATGCTTGTTT
>JAFOYK010000146.1 GCA_017424665.1 Oscillospiraceae bacterium | reverse complement strand
CGCTTCCATCGGTAAGCGGATAGCGAAGATGCCAGAAATGTCCTGCCTGATCTTCATATTCAACTTCTGCATCGGAAATGGAGGTTCCGCATTCGGGGCACCAGTTGATGATTCTTTCACCGCGGTAGATAAGGCCTTTGTTATAAAGTTCGCCGAAAACTTTGCGGACTGCTTTGGAACAGCCTTCGTCAAGGGTGAATCTTTCGCGTTCCCAGTCGCAGGAGCAGCCGAGGGTTTTAAGCTGTTTAACAATGGTTCCGCCGTAGTTTTTCTTCCAGTCCCAAGCTCTTTCAAGGAAACCGTCGCGGCCGACATCGTCTTTGGTGATTCCTTCGGCTCTCATGTTTTCAACGATTTTAACTTCGGTTGCGATGGAAGCGTGGTCGGTGCCGGGCATCCAGAGAGCTTCATAGCCCTGCATTCTCTTCATACGGATGAGAATATCCTGGATGGTGTTATCGAGAGCATGGCCCATATGGAGTTTACCGGTGATGTTGGGCGGAGGAATTACGATAGTGAAAGGTTTCTTTTCAGGGTTAACTTCTGCGTGGAAATAGCCGCCATCAAGCCAGAACTGATAGGTGCGTTTTTCAACTTGCGCAGGATCATAGGTTTTGTCGAGTTCTTTGCGCATTTTTGCGTTCCTCTTTCTTTAAAAAATTTCCGTTTTTGGGCTTTGGGAAAAATAAAAAAACTCGTCCCAAAGAAAAATCTTTGAGACGAGCTGTAATTCAAAAAACAGACCCGCGGTACCACTCAAATTGCGTTTGCTATTGCAAAACGCCGCTCAACGGGAAAACGGATAAAATTCCCAAAAGCACTTACGCAGCTTTCGCGGAAGGGTTCTAATCGCCTTTCGGTTTTCTTCCCTTCGGCTCCGGAGCTACAACGCAAAGCAACCGTTTCCGGCTCGCACCAACCGCCGGTTCTCTGATAAAAAACGGCTTTGCAAAGCGCACTCTCCATCATTGCCTTTTAGATAACATAAGGATTATAACACCCCTTAAATTTATTGTCAAGATATAATTCATATTGACTTTTTCATTTTTTGGGTCTATAATCTAGGTATATAAATTTGTAAACTTGGAGGTATTTCAAATGTCTCAGCTTGGTTATAAATACAGAGTTAATTTTGTTAAAGGCACCACCGAAAAATGGGAAGAATATGTCAAAATTTTTGACAAAAGCCCCCTTTATGATCATTACTTCAAAGATACCGACACCCTTCGCGAATGGGTTTACGGTCCCCTTGAAAACGGAAACGTAATCATTGCCGAAACCGAAAGCGGCGAACCCGTCGGCCTTATGGTTTACGACATGATGGGTATGTACGGTGAACTTCCCTATCTTGCACTTCTCGGTGTTAAAGAAGGCTTCCGCGGCAAAGGAATCGGCGAACAGCTTATCGACATCTATCTCGGAATCTGCAAACAGATGAATTTCGATAAAGCATTTATCGCTGTTTCCGACTTTAACCCCAGAGCAAAAGCTCTTTATCAGAGAAAAGGCTTCAAACCCCTTCTTCTCGTTCCCGATCTTCTTAAAAAAGGCATCGGCGAATGGCTTCTTATGAAAGAACTTTAATTTTAAGCAAAGTCATGACCACCCCTAAAAGGGGTGGCTTGGAACGCCCTGTAAGGGCTAAATACTGCCAGCGCCTTAACGACGCTGGCTTTTTTAATACTTGTTCAAGCCGTAGTGGGCTGATTATTTAGCTTTACCCTTGAAAGGGTCTTCGTACTCTTTGGTGTAGAGTTTGTCTTCAATTTGATCTTGTTTTTCCTGCTCTCGAATATATTTTGCTATTGTTGCTTCATTCAATCCTACCGTGCTTACATAATATCCACTTGCCCAAAAATGACGATTTCCAAACTTGTATTTTAAATCTGCATGTTTATCAAAAACCATCATTGCGCTTTTGCCCTTGAGGTATCCCATAAAACTTGATACACTCATTTTGGGCGGTATTGATAACAACAAATGCACATGGTCAGGCATCATATGTCCTTCTATTATCTCTACACCCTTCCATTTACAGAGGTCGCGGATATTCTGTTGAATATCCGCTCTCAACTTGTTGTATATCAATTTTCGCCTGTATTTTGGACAAAATACTATGTGGTACTTGCACATCCATTTCGTATGTGCTAAACTTTCTGCCATAAGACATCACCTTTCTGATTTTTATTTGACGGCTTGAACACCTGTCATTATATCAGAAAGCTGATGTCTTTTTTCTGTAAGTTTGGAAACTCACCCGCACAGCGGGTGGTTTGTTGTACCCGAAACGGTAAAGCATTTCGGGTACATGCTAATAGCATAACAAAAAAAATCCTGCCGGATTTCGGCAGGATTTTTTATGTAGCTTAATTTAAAATTAATGGAAGTGAGGAGAAACGGGGCGGTCGCCATAGATTCTTTCGATTGCTTCTGCGAAAACGGGAGCAACGGGAAGAACTGTGATTTTGCCGCATTCTGCTTTCTTTTCTTCGCTTACGGGAATGGTATCGAGAAGAACGAGTTCTTCAAGAACGCTGTCTTTGATTCTCTGGATTGCGGGACCGGAAAGAGGACCGTGAGTTGCACAAGCGGTTACGGAAAGAGCTCCGCCAACTTCGATAAGTGCTTTTGCTGCGTTGCAAAGGGTACCTGCGGTATCTACCATGTCGTCAAGGATGATGCATTTTTTGCCTTTTACGTCACCGATGATGTTCATAACTTCGGAAACGTTTGCTTTGGGACGGCGTTTATCGATGATTGCAAGCGGGATATCGAGTTTTTCAGCAAATTTACGAACGCGGTTTACGCTGCCGTGGTCGGGAGAAACCGCAACATATTCATCTTCGTGATGATGAACGATGGGCTGGAAATAAGGAGTAAGGATGGGAGCACCCATGAGGTGATCAACAGGGATATCGAAGAAGCCCTGGATCTGGGATGCATGAAGGTCCATGGTAAGGACTCTGTCTGCGCCGGCTGCGGTGAGCATGTTTGCAACAACTTTTGCGGAGATCGGGTCACGAGCTTTTGCTTTTCTGTCCTGACGTGCATATCCGAAATAGGGCATTACAGCAGTAATTCTTCCTGCGGATGCGCGTTTGAAGGCATCGATCATGATGATGAGCTCCATAAGGTTGTCATTAACGGGGTTGCAGGTGGACTGTACGATGAAAACATCGGAGCCGCGAACAGATTCTTCAAGGGAAACACTTACTTCGCCGTCTGCGAAATGGCCAACGGTGCATTTTCCGAGAGGAAGTCCGAGACTTTTTGCAATTTCTTCAGCTGCTTTGGGGTAAGCATTACCGCTGAAAATTTTAATGTCTTTGCCGTGAACGTTCATTTTTTAATCTCTCCTGTTTTTTTATTTTAATTTGCTGATTAAACTTATTTGATTTTTATTGCGTCGTGCTTTTTGACCCAGCCTTCGATATTTTCCTGTTTTGCTCTTCCGACAGCAAGGGCATATTCCGGAACGTTTTTCGTTACGGTGGTTCCCGCGGCGGTGTAAGCAAAATCCTCAAGCTCAACGGGAGCAACGAGGTTTGTGTTGCAGCCGAGGAAAGCGTGGTTGCCAATCACTGTGCGGTGTTTATGCTGTCCGTCATAGTTTGCAATGCAGCATCCGCATCCGAAGTTTACCGCTTCGCCCACATCGGCATCGCCGATATAGGTAAGATGTGCAACGGCGGTTCTTGCTCCGACTTCGGAATTTTTGATTTCGACATAGTCGCCGATCTTGCATCCTTCGTGGATTACGCATCCGGGACGGACGTGGCTCCAGGGGCCTATCTTAACGCCTTTTTCAAGAACGGAAGAACGGATCTGGGTTGCGTTTACTTCAACGCCGTCGCCGATCTTGCTGTCCTCGATAAGGCTGTTGGGTCCGATCACGCAATTTTCACCGATTTCGGTTTTGCCTTTGAGGATGGTTCCGGGAAGGATCTGGGTTCCCGCTCCGATCTTTACGGAAGGTTCGATTATGATTCCGTCAAGGCAGGTGAATTCAACGCCTTCGGCACAAAGTTTTTTGAAAATAACGGTTCTTGCGGCGGCGTTGAGAGTTAAAACGCCGGCGGAATCCGTTGCTCTCATATTTATCTCTTTCTTTCCGGCAACGTGAGTTGCGGCAACAAGCTGCCGGTCGGAAAGAATTTTCATTGCTTCAACAAGGAACTTTTCACCGGTTTTGTCTTCGCCGTCGGCTTTTTCGGAAACTTCCGCAAAGAAAGTTTTGGTGATCCAGAAAGCGCTTTGGGAAAGTTCTTTGATAAAACTTTCTCTTCCGGCGGAAGCGATTACGGTAAGTTTTTCGTTGTTTGAAACATGGCGTTCAAAAGCCGCTTTAAGAACATCGGGGTTTGTGAAAACCGCTTCGGCGGAAACGGCAACAAAGTTTTCAGCTTCGCTGTTTTCCATCCATTCTTTTGCGGTATAAAGCGGGTGGCCGCTTTCTTTTTCTCTTATGAAAACCGGGTGTTCGCCGGTGTGGTTTTTGATATCTTCCTCGCCTTCATTTATAACATAGCATCTTTCGGAAATTCCGGCGGAATCCAAAGCTTCGTTCACCCAATCTATCATCGGGCGGAAAACAATTTCGCGAAGGGCCGCGGGTTTGTTACTATGCATAAAATCTAAACCGGAAGTATATATTACAGCCGCAGCATTTTGCATAAGCCTACCTCCGTTTTTCATCAATATTCACATATACATTATGCCAGTTTTACTTATAATTTGCAAGTAAAAGCATAAAAAAATGAAATTTTTATTAAAATTCGTCAAAATCGCAGAAATTTACTAAATAATATAGAAAATATCGGTCGGTTTTGTTATACTGTATCATGCAGAACAGTGGCTTTGTTTTTTTGTTCTGTGCCTATTGATTGTTATTACTATTGCTAAAAGTTGGGAGGACGCAATATTATGAGTAAAAAATATGTTTACCTTTTCTCCGAAGGCAACGGCTCCATGCGCGAGCTCCTCGGCGGTAAAGGTGCTAACCTTGCTGAAATGACCAACCTCGGAATGCCGGTTCCCCAGGGCTTCACCGTAACCACCGAAGCCTGCACCCAGTATTACGAAGACGGCCGCCAGATCAACGAAGAGATCCAGGCAGAAATCTATGAATATCTTGCAAAACTTGAAGAAATCACCGGAAAAACCTTCGGCGATAAAAACAACCCTCTTCTCGTTTCCGTTCGTTCCGGCGCAAGAGCTTCCATGCCCGGTATGATGGACACCATCCTTAACCTCGGTCTTAACGACGAAGTTGTTGAAGGTTTCGCAAAAATCACCAACAATGAACGTTTTGCTTATGACTCTTACCGTCGTTTCATCCAGATGTATGCTGACGTTGTTGAAGAAGTTCCGAAATCCACTTTCGAAGTTATCATCGACGAAATGAAAGACGCAAAAGGCGTTAAAAACGACACCGACCTTGACGCTGAAGACCTTAAAGAAATGGTAAAACGCTTCAAAGCATATTACCTTGAAATGAAAGGCGAAAGCTTCCCCACCGAACCCCGCGAACAGCTTATCCGCGCTGTTAAAGCTGTTTTCCGTTCCTGGGATAACCCCCGCGCAAACTATTACCGCCGCATGAACGACATTCCTTATACCTGGGGTACCGCGGTAAACGTACAGTCCATGGTATTCGGTAACAGCGGCAACCTTTCCGGTACCGGTGTTGCATTTACCCGTAACCCCGCAACCGGCGAAAACAAACTCTTCGGCGAATTCCTTATCAACGCACAGGGCGAAGACGTTGTTGCAGGTATCCGTACTCCTCAAAGCATCGAACAGCTCAACGACATCCGCGAAGGTATTTACGAAGAATTTGCTGCAATCGCTAAAAAACTTGAAAACCATTATCACGATATGCAGGATATGGAATTCACCGTTGAAAACGGCAAACTCTATATGCTCCAGACCAGAAACGGCAAACGTACCGCAACCGCTGCTCTTAAAGTAGCTTGCGACCTTGTTGAAGAAGGCCTTATCACCAAAGAAGAAGCTGTTATGTCCGTTGACCCCAAATCTCTTGACGCACTTCTTCACCCCCAGTTCGACGCAGCAGCTCTTAAAGCAGCTAAAGCAGTCGGTTCCGCTCTTCCCGCATCTCCCGGTGCAGCTTGCGGCCGTGTAGTATTCACCGCTGACGAAGCTGTTGAATGGGCAGGCCGCGGCGAGAAAGTTGTTCTCTGCCGTCTTGAAACTTCCCCCGAAGATATCGAAGGTATGCATCATTCCCAGGGTATCCTTACCGTTCGCGGCGGTATGACTTCCCACGCAGCAGTTGTTGCACGTGGTATGGGCACTTGCTGCGTAGCAGGCTGCGGCGATATCGTAATGCATGAAGAAGAAAAATACTTCGAACTCGGCGGAAAAACCTTCCACGAAGGCGATTACATCTCCCTCGATGGTTCCACCGGTAAGATCTACGGTGAAGCAATCCCCACTGTTGAAGCTTCCATCTCCGGTTACTTCGGCACCCTTATGGGTTGGGCTGACGAAATCAGAACCCTTGGTGTCCGCACCAACGCAGATACCCCCAGAGACGCACAGCAGGCAGTTAAATTCGGTGCGGAAGGTATCGGCCTTTGCCGTACCGAGCACATGTTCTTCGATCCCGACCGTATCGCTGCAATGCGTGAAATGATCGTTTCCGATGACGAAGAACACCGCAGAGCTGCTCTTGCAAAACTTCTTCCCATGCAGAGAGGCGACTTTGAAGGTCTTTACGAAGCTCTCGAAGGAAAACCTGTTACCATTCGTTTCCTCGACCCGCCTCTTCACGAATTCCTTCCTTCTTCCGAAGAAGACATTGCCGCTCTTGCCGAAGAAATGAACATCTCCGTTGAGAAACTTAAAGCAACCATTGCAGGTCTTCACGAATTCAACCCCATGATGGGTCACCGCGGCTGCCGTCTTGCAGTTTCCTATCCCGAAATCGCAGAGATGCAGACCAGAGCTGTTATCGAAGCTGCTATCAACGTAAACAAAGCTCATCCCGAATGGAACATCGTTCCCGAAATCATGATCCCGCTTGTTGGCGAACTTAAAGAGCTCAAATACGTTAAAAACGTTGTTGTTGAAACCGCTGAAAAAGTTATCGCTGAAAACGGCGTTGAACTTAAATATGAAGTAGGTACCATGATTGAGATCCCCAGAGCTGCTCTTCTTGCTGACGAAATTGCAAAAGAAGCAGAATTCTTCTCCTTCGGCACCAACGACCTTACTCAGATGACCTTCGGCTTCAGCCGTGACGACGCAGGCGCATTCCTCGGTTCTTATTACGACAAGAAGATCTATGAATCCGATCCTTTCGCAAAACTTGACCAGGAAGGCGTTGGCAAACTCGTAGATATGGCTTGCAAACTCGGCCGTTCCACCCGCCCCAACATCCATCTCGGAATCTGCGGCGAACACGGCGGCGACCCCGCAACCATTGATTTCTGCCACAGAGTAGGTCTTACCTATGTTTCCTGCTCTCCTTTCCGTGTTCCGATTGCAAGACTTGCAGCAGCACAGGCAGCTATCAGAAACAAATAATTTCGTTTGACGAAAT
>JAFOYK010000043.1 GCA_017424665.1 Oscillospiraceae bacterium | reverse complement strand
GTTCTGTGAACCGTTTTTAGCCGGAGAGGTTTGCGAGTGTAAACGAGGCGGAGATTGTTTTTTGTTTAAGCTGAAAAAACTCTTCCCGCCGAGTGCCGAGCAAAGCATTAAGATTTTGCTAAGCAAAAGCTTATCGACTCCCGCCACCGGCACCAAATAAAAAAGGACGTCTTTTGACGTCCTTTTTTATTTGGTGTTTTATTTAAATGAGGGTGGAAACCCTGATGGTTTCCCCCTCAAACTCCGCTTTCCTTCCGCTTTCAATTTCACTTTCCTTTTTTTCTTTCTTTTACGGATTTGCTATTTCGCATCCCTTGTGGTAAGATGAAAACATAACACCAAAGGGAGGTTTTTCAAAATGATCGACGAAAAACTTAAACAGGAACTTATTGAAAAGGGAAGAAGATTTATGCACGGTTATCATGATGACGATCTGACCGCCGACAGCGATTTTAACCCTTCCGACCAACAGCTCCGCCTTCCCCAGCCTCCGCTTTGCAAAGCACCGATGGCGGAGGATTCCGCAAAAATTTCCCTTTCGCTTGATTTTTCCGGGCTCACCCTTAATAATGACGTGATTTCCCTTATCCGCGACAGAAGAAGCGCAAGGGTTTACACCGAGGAAAAAATGAGCCTTTCGGAACTTTCCTTCCTTCTTTGGGCAACCCAGGGAATCAAAAGCATCCGCGGAAAAAGTTACGCAACCATAAGAACCGTTCCCTGCGGCGGCGCAAGGCACGAATTTGAAACTTACCTTATGGTAAGAAAAATCGAAGGACTTGAACCGGGAATCTATCACTATCTTCCCATGGAACACGCCGTTGAATTTCTTGGCGCTCCGGAAAATATTGAAAACGCAATTTGCGAAACTCTTTGCGGCCAGAAATGGGCTGAAAAAGCCAACGTTGTTTTCTATTGGACAATGGTCGCTTACCGCGCGGAATGGCGTTACGGAACCCATTCCCACCGCGTGGCTCTTCTTGACGCCGGCCACCTTTGCCAGAATCTTTATCTCGGGGTTACCGCCATCGGTCTCGGAACCTGCGGAATCGGCGCTTTTTCCCATGACGAATGCAACAAAGTTTTCGGAATCGACGGGGACGAAGAATATATGGTTTACACCGCACCCGTCGGAACAATCCGCGACGAAGACAAAGCCGCGGAAGCAGCTTTTTATAAATTCGTCGAAGAAGAGGGACTTTGATATATTGAAAATAAAAAGACCGGCGTAAAACCGCCGGTCTTTTTTTGTTTTATCTGTAATCGAATGTATGGAGCCAGTTGCCTTTGAAATAATAGAAGGCAAAGATAATGCAGCTTAAGAACCAGGTGAGCGGATATGCCCAATATACGGTTTCGATCACCGGGAAGAATTTTACCGCAACAGTAATATAGGTTACACGGATTATACACCAGCAAAGGAGCATTGTATACATCGGCATTTTCGCTCTTCCCGCGCCGCGCATTACCGCGGAAACAGCATGCGCAAAAGCAAGAAGGAAGAAGAAAACAGATTCCGTTCTCATCTGGTTAACACCGATTGCCACAACGGCGGGGTCGTCGTTGAAAAGCGGAATTACCCAGGGGCAGGTTATCCAGAGGATAGCTCCGAGAGCCTCCGCGGAAATTACCGCCGCAAGAATTCCGAAACGGGAACCTTTAAGAGCTCTTTCGTGGTTTCCGGCGCCAAGGTTCTGGCCAATGAAGGTGGTTATTGCCATTGCGAAGGACATTATCGGAATGAAGATGAATCCTTCGATTTTTGAATAGGAACCGCAGCCGGCCATTGCGGTATCGCCGAAAGCGTTTATGTTGGACTGAACAACAACGTTAGCAATAGAAATTATGGAGTTGTTGATTCCGGAAGGGATTCCCTGATGAAGAATTTCTTTAAGCCTTGCGAAATCGAAACGTATCTTGCTGAGATGGAGCTGATAATAACCTTCGCTCTTAAGAAGTTTTCTGAAACCGAGAACCGCGGAAAGCATCTGGCTTATAACGGTTGCAATTGCCGCGCCGGCAACGCCGAAATCGAAAACACCGACAAAAACAAGGTCGAGAATTATGTTGGTTATTGAAGCGGTTATCAGAAAACGGAGCGGGCTTTTTGAATCGCCCACCGCCTGCAAAATTCCGGCGCAGACGTTATAGGTAAGGGAAAAGAAGCTTCCGAAAAAATAGATTCTGAAATAGGTTGTTGAAAGCGGAAGAACGTTTTCCGGGGTTTTCATCATTATAAGGAGTTTCGGCGCAAGCCAGAGACCAAGAACCGAAAGGGTTATTCCGCAGCAAAGACCGAAGGCAACGGCGGTGTGTATGGTGTGCTGCATTTTTTCATATTCTTTCGCGCCGAGATAGCGGCTTATGATTACGCCGGCGCCCATGCAAAGGCCCATGAAAAAGCCGGTCATCATGAAAATTAAATTTCCGCTGCTGGAAACCGCCGCAAGGGCTTCTTTTCCGACAAAGTTTCCGACTATTATGGAGTCTGCGGTGTTATAAAGCTGCTGGAAAAGGTGACCGATGAAAACCGGAATTGCAAAGCTTACAAGACATTTCCAGATAGAACCGGTTGTCATATCTATTCGCTTTGCCGAAGTTTCTGAAGCCAAAAAAACGCCTCCAATTTCTCTTTAAAATTTAAACCGAAGAATATTATATTATTAAAAGAAAGCTCTGTCAATTGTAGCTTTTTTCTACAATTTCGCGTTGAAAAAGCCTTTTGCCGGTGCTATAATGCAGGTGTAAAATAATGTTTCGGGAGGTAAAACCATGGCAAAAGATTTTTTACAAAGCAAATATCTTACGGTGGATACCAACGTTGAAATCCATTATATTGAAAAAGGTGAGGGCGACCCCATAATCTTCATCCCCGGTCTTACTTTCTCCGGTGATATTTTCAAGGCCCAGGTGGAATATTTCTCTCAGAAATACCGCGCCATTGCCATTGACCCCAGAGGACAGGGACTTTCCACCAAAGGAACTTCCGGCAACAACTATGTTACCCACGGAAAAGACCTTGCGGCTTTTATTGATGGCCTTGGTCTTGAAAAAGTTATTCTTGTGGGCTGGAGCACCGGCAACCTTGACACCTGGTCCTATATTGAACAGTTCGGAACCGAAAAACTTAAAGCCGCCGTCACCATAGATATGTCTCCCCTTCCCCTTCATCCGGACCCTGCATGGTGGACCGAAGGCACCATCGAGGAGCTTTCTGAGGTTGCAAGCCGCGTTCTCATAACACCCGAAGGCACCCGCGAATTTTTCAAAGAATACGCCGAAGGAACAATGATCCAGCACCCCATGACCGAAGAAGAAATCAGCTATCTTCTTGATATGTCCGCAAAGACCCCCTACTGGATCTGCGGCGAGCTTTTCGCAAGTGCGATTTTCTCCAATTATTACGACACCGCTCTTTCCGTAAGCCAGAAACTTCCGAGCCTTATGTTCATTGCCGAACACTGGGCAGACGTTGCACAGCCTTTTTATTCCAAAAACTTCCCCGGAACCGAAACTTACGTTATGGGCGGACATCTTATGTTCTTTGAATATCCCGCAAAATGGAACGGAGTTTTCGAAGAATTTATTGAAAGAATCTGAAAAAACAAATCCGTGCTCAAAAATGAGCACGGGTTTTTCTTTTGAGCACCAAAACAAAAAGCGGAGCATTTTGCTCCGCTTTTCGCTTTTCAGGATAGTTTTATGAAAAAACTTTAAGAAGATTTTCTGAAGAAAGCAACGGCAATTGCGCCGGGGCCAACATGGGTTCCGATTACGCTTCCGATGCAGGTTTCGCGAAGGTTTTCAACCTTTCCTTCCCAGATAAAACGGCTGTCCTCTTTATATTTTTCGAGCATATAGGGGTCGTGGCCGGTGTAACCCAAAAGCAGTGGCATCGAAAAATCAACTCCGCCGGCTTTTTCGATTTCTTTTATAAGGAAGTTGTTGCCCTGTTTGGAACCTCTTGCTTTTCCGAGAACATTGATTTCCCCGTCTTCAACGCTTACGACCGGTTTGATGTTAAGAAGGCTTCCGGCGAAAGCGGCGGTTTTGGAAAGACGGCCGCCTTTTTTAAGATATTCAAGGGTGTCTATCAGCGCAACAATTATAATATCTTCACGTTTTTCAATAAGTTCTTTTTCAATTTCTTCGGCGGAAACACCTTTTTCAAGAAGGGAAAGGGCAAATTCCGCAAGAATTGCCGAACCTATCGCAACGGATTTTGAATCGATAACTCTTACTTTTCCGGGGAATTCTTCCGCGGCGATGCAGGCGCTCTGGTAAGTTCCGGAAAGTTTGGAAGCAACGGTTATGCAAAGAACTTCGTCGCCGTTTTCAACAAGCTTTTTAAAAACCCTTTCAAAAGCTTCCGGGGAAGCCTGGCTTGTTGTGGGAATAACGTCGCTTTCAATAAGTTTTGCGTAAAATTCTTCGCGGGTTATGGTAACGCCATCGATAAATTCTTCTTCGCCGAAATTTACGGTAAGCGGAACAATTTCAAATTTTCCCAAAAGTTCGGGAACAAGGTCACTTGTTGAATCAAGTACGATTTTTAAAGACATCAGTCACTCTCCTTTTATTCTTCCGAAGGAATTCCTTCGGTGTCGATTTTAGTAATATTTTTATAGACGTTATCAAGAATTGAATAAAAAGCAACTCTTTCCTCGTCGGTCATGATTTCTTTGGAAACGGCGGAAATTGCCGCATGGGCTCTTTTCGCGACAAAATCCGCAACTTCTTTTCCTTTTTCGGTAAGGGTGATTTTGGAACGGTAGCTGCGAACAGCTTTTTTCTCTCTTTGGATAAGGCCTTTTTCTTCCATTTCCGCAATTATTCTTGAAACGGCGGCTTTGTCTTTATCGCAAATTTCGCAAAGTTCGGTGGAAGTAAGGCCTTCCTCATATCTGCTTAAGGTTGCGAGATATTGGGCGAAAGCGCCTTTATATCCCCTTTTTACCATTTCGTCTCTTTTGATTTTCTGAAGTTTGCGGTAAATTCCGGAAATTATGAAAGAAAACTGTTCAAAACGGTCGGTCATTGCGAGCACCCCTTAAAAGTTGATTTGTCAATTTTTATGTTAAACATTATACACAAAAGAAATTGATTTGTCAACTTTTCGTTCTTCTGGGCATTTTTCTAAGAGTTTTTACACTTTATTAATTACTTTTATTTTAAAAAGGTGTAGAATATCCATATAATATATGAAAGGGGGCGTCTTTTTGTTCGGATATATCAAGCCTTTCCGCCCGGAACTTAAGATCCGCGAGGCGGAGGATTATAAGGCGGTTTATTGCGGACTTTGCAAGGAACTTGGAAGAAGTTACGGTTTTTTTGCAAGAATGACCTTAAGCTATGATTTTGCCTTCATGGCGATGCTTTTCATGTCCCTTGATGAAAACGCCTGCCCCTCTTTTGAAAAATGTTCCTGCATCGCCCATCCTTTCAGAAAACAATGCAGATGCACGAAAAACGAAGCTCTTTCCCTTTCGGCAAAAGCGGCGATGATTTTAACTTACTATAAGGTTAAAGACGACCTTTCGGACAAAGGTTTTTTGAACAAAGCAAAGGCGCTTTTGCTTTTGCCTTTCGCTTCTTCTGCAAGGAAAAAAGCACTTACTCTTGGCGGTGAAGCGGAAAAAATCGACCTTGCGGCCAAAAGAATGATTGAAGAACAAAGGGCAATTGAAGAAAGAAAATCGCCCCTTTCGGACGAAGCCGCCGAACCCACCGCAAAATTCCTTTCGGAGATAATGCTTCTTGGCGGAAATGAAAAAGATAAAAATGTCCTTCGAAGATTCGGTTATCTTCTCGGAAGATATATCTACCTTTGCGACGCACTTGATGACCTTGAGGATGACGTTAAAAAGGGAAATTACAATCCTTTCATCTATGGCGGCGAAAGCGCCGTTTCGGAAGCAAAATCGGTCCTTTTCATGACAACGGCGGAACTTTCGGACGATCTGGAACTTCTTACGCTTGACAAATATAAAGAAATAGTGGAAAATACTGTATGTCTCGGTCTGGTCGCGGAGGTCAGACGGATAATCGATAAGAAAGGGGGAGAACAAAACGGATAACCCTTACAGAGTTCTCGGCGTTTCGGAAAACGCAACCGACGAGGAAATCAAAAAAGCTTACCGTGAACTTGTTCGGAAATATCATCCGGATAAATATGTTGACAACCCCCTTGCGGACGTTGCCGCGGAAAAGATGAAAGACATCAATGCCGCTTATGAACAGATTCAGAAAGACCGCAAAGCCGGAAGAACTTCTTACGGAAATTCCGGCAGCTACAGCTACGGAAATTACGGCGGAAACGGCGGTTATAACAATTACGGAAGCGGCTATTCCCAGAACAGCCAGTTTGCGGACGTTCGCAGACTTATTCAGCAAAACCGCATTGCGGAAGCGGACGAACTTCTCGACGGCGTTCCGGAATATAACAGAAGCGCCGAATGGTATTTCTTAAAAGGAAGCATTTATTACAGAAGAGGATGGCTTGGCGAAGCTTCCAGATGTTTCCAGCGCGCTTATCAGATGGAACCCGGAAACCAGGAATATGCCGCCGCTTATCAGCGCATGGCTTACCAGCAGCAATACGGCTCTTCCCCCGGAAGAACGAACGGAACACAGTTTTATGCCTGCCCCTGCGATTGCTGCGATTGCTGCACCTCGATGATGTGCATGGATTGCCTTTGCGGAAACGGCTGCTGACATACTCTTTTATGCAACTGATTGATGGATTTTATCCTGTCAGATTATAAACCTTCCGAAAACACCGGAAGGAATCCCCCCGC
>JAFOYK010000049.1 GCA_017424665.1 Oscillospiraceae bacterium | reverse complement strand
TTTATGAAAATTGCAATAGACGGTCCTGCCGGAGCAGGAAAAAGCGTGACCGCGAAAGCAATAGCCAAAAAACTCGGTTTCATCTACGTTGATACCGGTGCGCTTTACCGCGGAATCGGACTTTACGTTATCAGAAAAGGCGCGAAACCTTCCTCCATCGAGGAAGTTGTTCCGCTTCTTGCCGAAATTAAAATTGAAATGCGCCATATCGAAGGCGAACAGCATATTTTCATCAACGGGGAAGACGTAAACGGTCTTATCAGAACAGAATCTGTTTCTTTTGCCGCTTCCGATGTTTCAGCAATTCCCGCAGTAAGAGATTTTCTTTTCGATATGCAGCGTGAAATTGCGGAGAAAAACAACGTTGTTATGGACGGAAGAGATATCGGAACCGTTGTTCTTCCGGACGCCGAACTTAAACTTTTCCTTACCGCAAAACCGGAAATCAGAGCGCAGAGAAGGGTTCTTCAGCTTGCGGAAAAAGGAATCGAAGCAAATTACGATGACGTTCTTGCGGACGTTATCCAGCGCGACTATAACGATTCGCACAGAGATTTCCGCCCGCTTAAACTTGCGGAAGACGGAATCCTTATCGACAACACCGAACTTCCTCTTGAAGAGACCGTTGAGAAAATAATTTCCCTTGCAAAGGAGCGCATGGCTTGAAAAGAGAAATAATCGTTGCGGATTCCGCGGGATTTTGCTTCGGAGTAAAACGTGCCGTCGGAATTGCGGAAGATTTTGCCGAAAAGGGAATTCCCGCGGTAACGCTTGGAGAAATAATCCACAACCCGACCGTTGTTGAGGAACTTCGTGCAAAGGGAGTTTACCCCGTTGAAAGCGTTTCCGAAGTTCCGGAAGGATATACTCTCATTCTCCGTTCCCACGGAGTTCCGCTTTCGGTGATTGAGGAACTTGATAAAAAGTGTATTCCCTACGCGGACGCCACCTGCCCCTTTGTCGCAAGGATACACCGGGTCGTTGCGGAGAGAACGGCCGCCGGAGATACTGTAATTATCACGGGAAATCCCGACCATGCGGAGGTTAAGGGCATTGTCGGACACGCAAAAGGTGATGTCCGCGTGGTGCGTAATTTGGCCGAACTGGAAGAACTTTCTAGAAATGAGCCGGAACTTTGTGCAAAATGTATCACAATTGTCTCACAAACCACTTTTTTGCGCGCGGAATGGGAAAAATGCGAAAAATTTGCAAAAAAGGTATATACAAATTTATTAATTTTTGATACAATATGTAATGATGCCTGTACCAAACAGAGCGAAGCGGATTCTCTTTCCCGCCGATGCGATGGGATGATTGTAGTCGGAGGAAAGAAAAGTTCAAACACCGCAAGGTTATGGGAAACCTGCGCGGTGAACTGTCCAAGCGTTCTGGTTGAGTATCCATCAGAACTAAAGCCGAATGATTGGATGGACTTTAAAGTCATAGGCATCACTGCCGGTGCATCAACCCCATACGGCATAATTAAGGAGGTACTACAAACCATGAGTGAAAACAAAGAATTCAGCTTTGAGGAAATGCTGGAACAGTCTTTCAGAGACGAAGAATCCAAATATGTAAGAAACGGTGAAAAAGTTCAGGCAACCGTTATGGTAGTTAAAGATACCGAAATCGTTGTCAGCGTTGGCAGCAAACACACCGGATTCGTTTCCTCTGAAGAACTTACCGATGACCCCAGCGTAAAACCCGCCGATCTTGTTAAAGTTGGCGACGAAATCACCCTCAAAGTTCTGCACGTAAATGATGCCGACGGCACCATGACCCTTTCCAAAAAGAAAGTTGATGCAGAGAAAAACTTCCAGGTTGTTGAAGAAGCAGCCGGAACTGACAAAATTTTGGAAGGAACTGTTGTCGAAGTCGTCAAAGGCGGCGTTATCGTTGTAACTGATGGTGTTCGCGTATTCATCCCTGCTTCCCAGGCAACCGCTTCCAGAAACGAAGCCCTTGAAGGTCTTCTTAAACAGAACGTTAAATTCCGCGTTCTCGAAGTAAACGCACAGCGTAAACGTGCAATCGGTTCCATCAAATCCGTTCTCAACGAAGAAAGAAAAGCAAAACAGGCTGCTTTCTGGGAAAACGTTGAAGTTGGCCAGGTATTTGAAGGAAAAGTTAAATCTCTCACTTCCTACGGCGCATTCGTAGATCTCGGCGGCGTTGACGGTATGGTTCATGTTTCCGAACTTTCCTGGCTCCGCATCGCAAAACCTGCTGATGTTGTTAAAGTAGGCGATACTCTCGAAGTATTCGTAAAAGAAGTTGACAAAGAAGCTAAGAAAATCAGCCTTGGCTACAAAAAAGAAGAAGATAATCCTTGGGAAATTCTCAGAAGAGATTATCCTGTCGGCACCGTTGCAAAAGCAAAAATCGTCAGCATGACTGCTTTCGGCGCATTTGCAAACCTTATCCCCGGCATCGACGGTCTTATCCACATTTCCCAGATCTCTTACGACAGAGTTGCAAAACCCGAAGACGTTCTTTCTGTTGGTCAGGAAGTTGACGTAAAGATCACCGATATCGACTTCGACAAACATCGCGTTTCCTTCTCCATGAAAGCTCTTCTCGAAGCTCCCGCAAAAGAAGAAGCAGAAGAAGCACCCGTTGAAGAATAATCTTAACTGATTACATAGAAAAAGCCGCTGCATAACGCAGCGG
>JAFOYK010000014.1 GCA_017424665.1 Oscillospiraceae bacterium | reverse complement strand
CATTCCATAAAGCTTGCGGGACAGCGTTTTGACGAAGAAATAATCCGCTATGTCCGTCTTCGCCACGGAATTTTAATCGGCGAAAAAATGGCGGAAGAAGTTAAGAAAAACATCGGAACCTGCTGGAATTTTGACGACGACCGCACTTTTGAAGTTAAAGGCCGCAACCTTTTAACCGGTCTTCCCGGAAGAGTTACCCTTCATTGGCAGGAACTTTCGGATATTTTCTATGACCTTGCGGACCAGCTTGCCTCCGCAATTCAGAAAGTTTTCGAAAAAACTCCCCCGGAACTTTCCGGCGACGTTAAAACAAACGGAATTCTTCTTACCGGCGGCGGCGCAAAGCTTCACGGTCTTGATAAATACCTTTCGAAACGTTTCAACCTTAAATGCGAAGTTGCCGAAAACCCGGAAGAATGTGTTGCCATCGGAACCGGAGAATCCTTTAACCTTCAGGGATATCTTCGCGACTGCGTTTCCGAAGCGAATAACCGTCTTCACGGATAATTTTTCATCAGAAAGGACGTAATTCATCATGGAAAAGAAAATGGGAAAAGCCGGCCTTCTCCGACGCTTTATGCCATATTATAAACCTTATCTTCCGACCCTTGCGCTTGACCTTTTCTGCGCAATTCTTACAACTCTTTGCGATATCGTTCTTCCGATGATCGTAAGAACCATCACCAACGCCGCAACCGACGATCTCGGTTCCCTTACCGTTCAGATGATTCTTGAAATTGCCGGAATTTATCTTCTTCTTCGTGTAATCGACACCTGCGCGAACTATTTCATGGTAAACATCGGCCATCTTATGGGCGCCCATCTTGAAGCGGATATGAGAAGGGATTTTTTCTCCCATCTTCAGGATTTAAGCTTCAGCTTTTACAGCAACAACAAAGTCGGCCAGCTTATGAGCCGCCTTTCCAAAGACCTTTTCGACGTTACCGAATTTTCCCACCACGCACCGGAAGAAGTTCTTATCGGAATTGTAAAATTCGTTGCTTCGTTCATAATCCTTATGGGAGTCAACGTTCCCCTTACAATTTTCATTTTCCTGATGATTCCGTTCCTTGGATTTTTCATTCTTAAAATCCGCCATGAACTTGAACGCGCATTTTATTCCGAACGTTCCCAGATCGGTGAGATCAATGCACAGATCGAAGACAGCCTTCTCGGAATCCGCGTTGTTCAGTCCTTTGCCAACGAAGGAATTGAAAAAGAAAAATTTAAAAAGAACAACGAAATTTTCCTTGAAATCAAACGCAAAGCATACAAAGCTCTTGGAAAGCTCCATTGCGTAATCCGTCTTTTCGACGGCTGCATGTATATTTCCGTTGTTGTAATGGGCGGAATTTTCCTTATGAACGGAAAAATCACCGCCGGTGACTATGTTGCTTATCTTCTCTATACAACCGTTCTTTTAAACACTGTTTCCCGCCTTGCCCAGTTTACCGAAACATTTATGCAGGGCTTCACCGGAATCGAGCGTTTTTATGAAATTATGGACGTTGAACCGGAAATCACCGATTCTCCTGACGCAGAGCCCATTGAAAACGTGACCGGCGAAATCGTTCTTGAAAACGTCGCCTTCGGATATAACGATTCGGACGAAACCGTTCTTTCCGGAATCAATCTTCACGTTAACCCCGGCGACAACATCGCTTTGGTCGGACCTTCCGGCGGCGGCAAAACCACTCTTTCCAACCTTATCCCCCGTTTCTATGACGTTTCCGAAGGAAGGATCCTTCTTGACGGAAAAGATATCCGCAGCATAACTCTTTCGAGCCTTCGCAACAACATCGGCGTTGTTCAGCAGGACGTTTATCTCTTCAGCGGAAGCATTTTTGAAAACATCCTTTACGGAAAACCCGACGCGACCCGCGAAGAAGTTATTGAAGCCGCAAAACTTGCCGGCGCACACGAATTCATTTCCGCCCTTGAAAACGGTTATGACACTTATGTAGGCGAGCGCGGAGTTAAACTTTCCGGCGGACAGAAACAGAGAATTTCCATCGCCCGTGTTTTCCTTAAAAACCCGGCGGTGCTCATTCTTGACGAAGCCACTTCCGCTCTTGATAACGAAAGCGAAAGAATGGTTCAGAAGAGCCTTGAACGTCTTTCCGAAGGAAGAACCGTCTTCACCATTGCACACCGCCTTAGCACCATTCGCAACGCGAAAACCATTCTCGTTCTCAACGACGAAGGTTTTGTTGAACAAGGCAGCCACGATGAACTTATGGAGAAAAAAGGCGTTTATTATAACCTTCAGATGATGGCTGAAAGCTGATAAAAGATAAAATAAAAGGCACCGCAGCGCGGTGCCTTTTTTATTCCGTTATTCTTTTTATAGCAAATTTATCCGTCTGATAATTTATTACACCAAGCTTCCAAAGTTTCATATAACGGAGCCTTTCCTGAAAAAATGGGATTGGTTCGCCGAATTCTCCGTCAGTTCCGTTTTCCATAACTTTAAGAAGGCAGGCACGGTCTTTAACCCTTTCAACACCTTCATAAAACGGTTCGTAGCGATATTTATAATCTTCATTGACCCAAAGAAAGCCTATTAATGTAATATCATAATAAACTTCATATTTTTCCATAAAAATCTCCGTTTATCTGAGAATAATATATGCCATATATGCGGCATAGGCAAGAACGCAGACGATTCCTTCCGGACGGCTGGTTTTTTCTTTGGAACGGCAAAGGAAATACATCATAACGGTTACGCCGATGAGGATTGCGGTGTCGATAAAAAGTTCGGAAGCAACGTTGATGCTGGTAAGAGCGGAAGCGGAACCAAGAATGAAGAGCAGGTTAAAGATGTTGGAACCGACAACGTTACCAAGAGCAAGGCCGCTGTCGCCTTTTCTTGCGGCCACAACGGAAGTTACAAGTTCCGGAAGAGAAGTTCCCATTGCGACAATGGTAAGACCGATAAGTGCTTCGCTCATTCCGAAAGCGGTGGCAATATCACAAGCGGAATCAACAACAAGGTCTCCGCCAATTACAATTGCCGCAAGGCCGCCGATTATGAAAAGAACACTTTTAAGCGGAGAAAGAGCTTTAACTTCTTCACCTTCGTCGCGGTTTTTCTTTGCGGCAAGAACAAGAACAACGATATAAGCGATCATTGCTGCAAGAAGAAGGATTCCTTCAATGGTGGAAACTTTCATGTCGATCATCATAATAAGAACCGCAACAGTTGCGCCAAGGCTCCACCAGATATCGCGCTGCATAATAACTTTTTCTGTTTTCATCGGGCAGATTATTGCGGAAACGCCCACAACGATAAGAAGATTGAAAATGTTGGAACCGATCACGTTGCTGAGAGCGATATCGCTGCTTCCGGAAAGACCCGCGGAAATGCTTACAGCGGCTTCCGGTGCGCTGGTTCCCATTGCGACAATGGTAAGGCCGATGATTACAGAAGGAACTTTAAGAAGTTTTGCGACGGAAGAAGCACCGTCAACAAAGAAATCTGCGCCTTTGATAAGAAGAACAAAGCCAAGGACCAAAAGAATGTACATCATAAAAAAACCTCCGTTTTTCCGTAACGAAGGCAAAAAAATACAAGGCCTTCCATTACGTTTCTTTGTAATAAAAAGTCTTGTTGTTTAATACATTATCCGGCCTTTTGGGCGTGATGACGAATAACATAACGCGCGATGCGCGCCAACTACTCCCTTAATATGTATGATATGATATCACTTCAATTTGTGTTTGTCAAGAAAAAAGACAGCCTTCCGGCTGTCTTTTTTCTTTGGGGGTAGTTGTAGATTAAATAGAAAAGAGATTGTTTTATCAGAATACGTTGATGCCGCCGCCGTTGAGAATGGTCTGGCCATAGATATAGGTGTTTGCATCACTTGCAAGGTAAACAACGGTGTTTGCAACTTCATCAGCAAGAGAAGGACGTTTGCAGATGGTATCCGCAACACCCTGGCACATGGTCTGTCTTACGCCGAGGTTTTCTTCGGTAGGATAATCGAAAACATAACGAAGCTGATCGTGGAACATAAGGCCGGGAGCAACGCCGTTTACCATGATTCCGAAAGGAGCGAGTTCGTTTGCAAGTCCGCGGGTAAGGCCGTTCATTGCGGATTTGGTTGCAGCATAGAGAACGATGTTTTCGTTGTTTTTGCTGTAAGAGCTTTCGGAAGAAATGTTTACAATTTTGCCGTAACCCTGGGGAATCATATAATCGCATGCGCAGCGGAGGCAATAGATAACTGAAAGAAGTGCGCCTCTTACAGTGGTATCGATCTGTTCTTCGGTGAACATGAAGAAGGGACCGTAGCTGGTATGGGTTGCGTTGTTGATAACAACGTCGATATGTCCGCCGAGAGCTTCGTTTGCTTTTGCAAAGAATTCTTTTACGCTGTCGAAGTTTTCAAGGTCTGCAACAATGGGATATACTTTGGTATTCCATTTTTCTTCGACTTCTTTTGCGTTTTTCATAAGGCCTTCTTCGTTGATATCGTTCATAACAACTTTTGCGCCGAGAGCTGCAAAACGATGTGCAAGTGCTCTTCCAAGGCCAACACCGCCTGCACCGGTTACGATAACGGTTTTGCCGGTGAAATCCATAAGGTCGGTAACCTTTTTGTCAACGTCTGTGAAAGGAACTCTGTCCCAGCCAAGGTCTTCAACGGTGAATTTGCTATAGTCTGCTCTGAAATCTGCCATGATAATTTCTCCTTTTTATTCATTTGTTTTAATATTAACGGAGAAATTATCGTTTGAAAATTAACAAAACAAAAAAACTGTAAATAAAAGGTAACAGTTTTTAAAACTGTTACCTTTTTGCATCTGTATTTGAATACATACAAACTTTTACCATTGATTCTATCGGTTCGTTCATTCCGTCTTTAGCCCATTTACGCAAAAGCATTACTATGTTTGAAGCTTCCTTATAGTCAACATATTTTGCTTCGCTTTCTGTAAGTCCGGGTTTGTCATAGCAATTGCTGATAATTTTTGCAAAACACTCTATAAGACTTTCAAAAAGGGAGTTCTGACAGTTTTCGGTGATTACT
>JAFOYK010000072.1 GCA_017424665.1 Oscillospiraceae bacterium | reverse complement strand
TTTTTTCATCTTGCATCTGCTGTCAAGATACTGGAGAAGTTCGGTTATCATTTCGGAAGCGGAGGAAGCATAAGGTTCGTGGTAGAAGATAACAGCGTTTTCTATGCTTCCGACCATTCTTCTGTGGTGGTCGATTACAACAACGTTTTTGCAGGCCGCAAAAATTTCTTTGGATTCAAGAAGGCTTGCAATGTGGGTATCCACAACGATGAGAAGGGTTTCGTCGTTAATTTTTGCAAGGCCCTCTTCCGGGGAGATGAAAAGTTCCAGAGTTCCTGCTTTTTCGGTTTTATCGATAAGGGGTTTCGCAAGACAGGTTTCGCGGTTGACAACAATATTACAATCTTTTTCCATATCGCGAACGCCTTCGGCCATGCCTATTGCGGCGCCGATGCAGTCAAGGTCGCCGAAACGGTGGCCCATTACGATAACGTTGGAACTTGCTTCGATAAGGTCCGCAAGAGCGGCCGCAACGACCCTTGTTTTAACTTTGGTTCGTTTTTCAACGCCTTTTGCAAAACCGCCGTAAAATTCATATCCGTTAACGTTTTTTACCGCGGCCTGGTCGCCGCCGCGGCCAAGAGCCATTTCCAGCGCCTGGAGCGAAAAATCGTTGAGTTTGTCGAGGGAATATTCGCCCCTTGCAACACCGATGGAAAGAGTTACCGGCTGTTCTTCGCTGGTAAGAATTTTTCTTGCCTTATCAAGGATGGAAAAACGTTCCTCTTCCATTTTGCAAAGATATTTTTCCTCAACGATGGCAACATATTTGGAACTGGAGTTTCGTTTAAGGAAAGCGTGGTTTTCGGAAACGAAATCTTCAAAAAGTTTTTCAACTTCGCCTTTAATCCAGCTCTTTTCGCTTTCTTTACAGTTTGCGAAAAGTTCTTCAAGGTTATCAAGGGTTATGGAAAGAACCGCAGGGCGGCTTTCTTCATAAAGTTTTTCGACCTTTCTTTCGTTGGTTCTGTCAACGAAATAAAAAGCGTAAAGTTTTTCGCCCATATCTTCGGAAGTTGTTGCGCAAACGGAATAGTTTCCGCCCTGGCAGGCAACTTCGCAGCCGCCCGGAACAAAAACTTTTTCAAAATCGATTTCCGGGGCAAGATCTTTAATGTTCTTTCTGTAACTTTCTCCGCCTTTTATAACATTTTCACGGAAAAGAGTGTTGGTCCAAAGAACCATTCCCTCCCCGTCGGTAACCGCTACCGGAAGCGGGAATTTTGTAAGGGCGTCGCTTTTAACAGCGCCAAGCCTTCCCCCGATATATTCAAGAAACTTTCTTGAATCGCGCCTTGCTTCAAAAAGTCTGCAAACACCCAGCGAAGCCGCGACAGCGGTTATAAGAAGCTGGATAATGAAGATTTTTTTATCATAGCCCGCCGCCATTGCGGTGAAGACAAACATTATCGCCATAAAGGCAACAAGGGTGATTTCAAGAAGGTCTATTTTCTTTTTCAACAAAAAAGCCTCCCTCTATTAAAAATGGGTATATTTCTGAGCATATATATTGTTATTATAACAAAATGGCCTTAAAGTTGCAATAAGATGTAATTAAAATATAAATATATATAATAAAAAAGCACCGCCGAAGCGGTGCTTTTTGGTTTTTAAAGAATCCCTCCGCCTGCTTTGCAGGCACCTCCCTTTAGGCAAGGGAGGCTTATAAGGAACTAATTATTTTCCGAAAACGATTTCAACAGTATCCTGTGCGATCATGAGCTCTTCGTTGGTAGGGATTACCCAAGCTTCAACTTTGCTGTCGCCGGTGGAGAATTTAGCTTCTTTGCGGCTTGCGTTGTTGTTGAGTTCTTCGCCGATGGAAAGTCCGAGGTATTCCATATCGGAGCAGATTGCGCCACGCTGTACTGCGGAGTTTTCGCCGATACCGCCGGTGAAGATGATTGCATCTACGCCGCCCATTGCTGCTGCGTAACCGCCGGCGATTTTTTTGATCTGATATGCGAACATATCGAGAGCGAGCTGTGCTCTGTGGTTGCCTTCCGCTGCTGCGTTTTCAAGGTCGCGGCAGTCGGAGGAAATTCCGGAAATTCCGAGGAAGCCGGATTTTTTGTTCATAAGGTTGCTCATCTGTTCGGGAGTAAGGCCTTCTTTGTCCATAATGTAAGTTACAACGGAAGGATCGATGCCGCCGCAGCGGGTTCCCATTACGAAACCGTCAAGAGGGGTAAGACCCATGGAAGTGTCGCAAACTTTGCCGTCTTTAACTGCGGAAAGAGAAGAACCGTTACCGAGGTGGCAGATGATAAGTTTGGTTCCTTCGGGATCTTTGCCGGTGATTTCAAAATATCTCTTGGTGATGAAACGGTGGGAAGTTCCGTGGAAGCCATAGCGGCGGATGGAATATTTCTCATAATATTCATAAGGGATACCGAACATATATGCTTTTTCGGGCATGGTCTGATGGAAGGAGGTATCGAAAACAGCAACCATGGGAGTTTCTTTTCCGAAAACTTCCTGGCAAGCTGCCATTGCAACAGCCTGGGGCGGGTTATGAAGAGGTCCAAGATCGCGGAATTTTACGCCGATATCTTCGATAAGTTCATCGGTTACGATGGTGGAAGCTTTGTATTTTTCGGAACCATGGAGAACACGGTGGCCGATTGCTTTGATTTCGCTGATATCGTTAACAACTTTGTTTTCGCCTTCGGTAAGGAGTTTTACGAGTTCTTCGAAAGCTTCTTTGTGGGTGGGGAAGCTTACGTCATATTCGGTTTTAAAACCTGCTTCGGTTTTGTGGCTGATTCTGCCGTCGATGCCGATTCTTTCGCAAAGGCCTTTTGCAACGACATCCTGGTTGTCCATCTCGATAAGCTGATACTTAAGAGAGGAGCTGCCTGCGTTAATAACAAGTACTTTCATGTTTTTCTAACCTCCAAGTATGTTGTCCCGACAAATTTCTTAAACATCCGGCCATAGCAAAGCTGGCCTTCATTGACATTCGGGTGACAATTATATATTATTACATTAGAACGCAAATTGCAAGGAAATAACGTTAAAAAGTTGA
>JAFOYK010000179.1 GCA_017424665.1 Oscillospiraceae bacterium | reverse complement strand
GTTTTCGTAATACCTGTATTTTATAAGCGTTCTGTCTTTTTCCTCAAGGTCGGAAATCGCTTTTATTACCGAAAGCCTTTCCGTAATTTCGTCTTCGGGCGATTCAACCGGAACGTCTGTCTGGCCGCCTCCTTCGTCTTCTCCTGCGGTAAGAGAAATTACCGGTGCGGCGGCGCAAAGAGCTTCTGTGACTTCCTCTGCGCTTACAGAAAGTATTTCCGAAAGTTCCGAAACGGTGGGTTCCCTTCCGTTTTTAAGCAAGAAGTTTTCCCGCTCTTTTGTCGTTTTAAGCGAAAGCTCTTTAAGGCTTCTGCTGACTTTAACCGTTCCGCCGTCACGGAAAAGCCTTCGCATTTCTCCAAGAATCACCGGCACCGCATAGGTTGAAAAGCGAACGCCCCTTTCTCTGTCGAATGCGTCAAAAGCCTTAACAAGCCCCATGCAGCCCGCCTGAAAAAGGTCTTCATATTCAATTCCCCTTCCCGTAAAGCGGTGGGCACAGGAATGAACAAGCCCAAGATTTTCTGTTATAAGTATTTCTCTGTCAACCGTGCTGTCAGCAAGCTTTGTTACCGACATATTATTTTCCTTTCGACACGATGGATTTTTCAAGGGTAACGCTTGTTCCTTTTCCGGGTTTCGAACGGACTTTAAGCTTATCCATAAACGATTCCATTATGGAAAAACCAAGCCCCGCTCTTTCACCGTTTTCACAGGAAGTATAAAGCGGCTCCATGGCTTTTTTTACGTCGGAAATTCCGCAGCCTTTGTCCTTTATTGAAATTTGGATCCGCGCTCCCTCGAAGATTTTTACGTGTATGTAAACCTTGCCGATGTTTTCTTTATATCCGTGCACTATGCAGTTTGTGACCGCTTCCGAAACGGCCGTTTTTATGTCCGAAAGTTCTTCAACGTTCGGGTCAAGAACCGCAATAAAGGCGGCCACAGAGCTTCTGGCGAAGCTTTCGTTGCAGCTGCGGCTTTCAAAACTCATCTTCATTTCGTTGATCGGTTTCATACCAAAACCTCCTTTCCGCTCTTTTCGGAAAGCATTTTTTCAATTCCCGCCATTCTCAAAACTTTCTTTATCTGGCGCGGCGCGTTTTCCACAAAAACCTTTCCGGAAAGATTCTTCATAAGTTTATATCTTCCCATAACAAGCCCGATTCCGGAAGAATCCATAAAAGTCACCCCGCCGAAATCAAGAATAAGAACTTCCGGGTAAGCATTTTCAACCGCTTCGTCAATTTTGCTTCTCAATCCCGCCGCGTTGTGGTGGTCGATTTCTCCGGAAATATATGCGGTAACGCTTTTTTCATCAATATCTATTTCAACCGGCACAAAAACACCTCCAAATAAAAAAAGCCTGTCTGCATATATAATACAGACAGGCCCACCGATTTTTTTGTCATTTTCCGTAACCGAAAACAAAAAAATGCAGGCAAAGCCTGCATTTTTTATTCTTCATATTCCGCCGCGATTTTCATAAGTTTGCGGCACATTTCTTTTGTTTTTTCAAAACCTTTGGTTTTTTCTCCGGTTTTTTCGTTCATATAAAGCTTGCGGTTAACTTCGACCATAATGCTCAAAACTCTTTTGTCTTTTCCGTAATGTTTGATCGGAGTTATGGTTCCGCAATAAGGGGTGTTCACCCTTACATGATAACCCGCTTCTTTACATGCTTTTACCAAAGCTTCCTCAAGTCCTTTAGGAGTATGGAAAGGGTCGGTACCGATGCAGAAATCCGGTCTTCTGAAAAAACAGTCGCGCTTTATCGGCCAGACGGAATTAAAACTGTGTCCGTCAAGAATTGTGCATCTTCCGGTTTTTTCAAGGGCAAGTTCGACCGCTTCGGTAAGTCTTGCGTGATGCGGGTCGTAAAATTCCTCAAGAATTCTGTTTCTTAAGTTTTCGTCATAGTCGCGAAGTTTTTTTCCGAACATTCCTTTGGTATACATAAGGCCCTGGCCTTTTTCGGCGTTATATTCGTCTTTATCGTCGCGGAATCTTTCAACATCGCAAATAAGGCGGCTGACCGGGTTTATTACGCGAACTTTCGCAATTTCATCATCGCAAAAAAGTTCGGCTGTGTGTGCGTCGGTCATAAAAAGCTGCTGACGAAAAACTTCCTTTTCGCTGATGCAGAAACTGTTTTTATAACTTTCCGGAATTTCGAAGGAATTATGGGGAATATGGACAACAAAATGTTCAAAAGCCATATTTCACCTCATCAGAACCAATAACCGGAAATTTCCTGCGGAACCCAGGGGCACCAGAAATCAACAAGCGGAGCATGCATGTTGCGGAAGAAAATAATATAGAAAGCGCACCAAAGGAAAATAAGAACGATTCCGCCTCTGGCGATATAATCGCCTTTTGTTGCGGGGTGTTCGCTGTACCAGGTTCTTCCTTTGCATTTTCCGTAAGAACGGAGATCCATGGAGTTGGAAATGTTTTCAACTTTCGCAAAGCTGCTCATAAGAAGCGGAACAAGCATTATGATATATTGCTTGAGTTTTTTGGAAAGAGAAGCTTTTTCAAGTTCAACGCCGCGCATCATCATGGAATTTTTGATGTCGGTAAAATCTCTTGCGATATCGGGAATGGTACGGAAAGCAAGGGAAACGATGGTGCAGACTTTATAAGGCATTTTGATGCTGTTAAGTCCCGCCGCAAGCTCCGAAGGAGTTATGGAAAGAACAAAGAGCATTGCGGAAGAAAGAGAAGCAACTCTTTTAAAGAACATTGCCCAGGTGTACCAAAGAAGTTCCCAGCTGAGATAAAATCTTCCGTTTGCCGTTGACCAGAAAACCGTTTCCATTCCGGTTTTCGTAAGTCCGGATTCGGGAGAAATTACAATTACCATAAGGCTTCCGATAATTCCGTTCATAACGATAAGGAAACCGAACATAAAAGCGATGGGTTTCCAGTTGGGTCTCATGCTTGCAACGCCTGCCATGCAAAGAAGGAAAATCGCAAGCATGATTCTGAAATCGAAAGTTGCGATGATCGCAATGGTTATTGCGATAAAGCCGATTACCTTTGTGGTTCCGTTAAGTTTATGCAAAAAAGTGGAACCGGGGGTATAGTTTATAAGAAAACGGTTATTCACCCGATTTCACCATCCTTTCATAACGGATAAAGTGCTCGATAAATTTTTCCGGCGAAAGATCAAGCTTTTTGGCAAGCATATAAAGGCTGGTCTGCTTAAGGTTTGCCTTTTCGATGATTTCGTCGTTGGAAAGAACGGAATAAACGGATTCATCCGCGATTATCTTTCCATCCGCAAAAACGATTGCTCTGTCGGTGTTTTCAATCGCAAGATGCATATCGTGGGTGATAAAGATGATGGTTTTTCCGTATTCGCTGTTGAGCTTATTGATAAATTTGATGATATCGGTATAGTGGCGATAATCCTGACCGGCCGTCGGTTCATCAAGAATGATGGTATCCGGACCAAGAGCCATGATACTTGCGACGGTAACACGTTTTTTCTGTCCGTAGCTGACGGAATCCACCGGCCATTTTCTCATGGAATAAAGTCCGCATGCCTTCATGGCTTCCGCCGCGCGCTCGGTAATTTCCTCTTCGGAAATATTGCGAAGGCGAAGCGCAAGTTCGACCTCATCTTTGATAAGGTCTTTAACTATCATCTGGTTGGGCATCTGCATTACGTAGCCCACTTCTTCACCGATTTCTTTAACGGTGGATTTTTTATAATCCTTTCCGTCTATGTAAATATGTCCTTTGTTCGGGCGGTGAATTCCGGTTATAAGTTTTGCCATGGTGGATTTTCCCGCACCGTTTTTGCCGACCACTGCAACTCTTTCGCCTTTTCTGATGACGGTATCAAGTCCCTTTACAACGGGTTTTCCGTGTTCATAAGCAAAAGTTACGTCATCAAGGCGGATAACTTCCTCGCCGGGTTCTTTTTTGATTTCAGGAGTTTCCTCATGGAAAAATGCGATGAGTTTTTCTTTGTCGTCATCGGAAAGCTCAAGGTTTTCAATATCGCAAATGGTTTTGTTTGCGGAAATATCGCATCCCGCATATTTCATCGCGGTGAGATAAAGCGGTTCGCGAACGCCGCTTTCTTTAAGAAGATTGGAATTAAGAAGCTCGATTGGGGTGGTATCCGCAACGATTCTTCCCTCGCCCATAAGGATGATTCTGTCCACCGGGCGGTAAAGAACGTCCTCAAGTCTGTGCTCAATTATAAGAACAGTTTTGGTTTTATCCTGGGAAACCCTGTCGATAAGTTCAATGGTCGCAACGCCCATCTTGGGGTCAAGAGCCGCAAGGGGTTCGTCGAACATAAGAATGTTTACCTTATCGCTGATTACGCCGGCAAGAGCAACTTTCTGTTTCTGTCCGCCGGAAAGATCGAAAGGAAGCGCTTTGATAAAATCTTCCATTCCCACGGTTCCGGCAAGTTTTTCAACTTCCGGAATCATTTCCTTTCTCGGAACCATTTCGTTTTCCATAGAGAAAGCTATATCTTCACCGACGGAAAGACCTACGAACTGGGCGTCGCTGTCCTGAAGAACGGTTCCGACCTCTTTGGAAAGTTCAAAAATGGAAAGAGTTCTGGTTTCTCTTCCGTTGACCTTACAGCTTCCGGTGATTTCGCCTTCGTTCGAAAAAGGAATAAGTCCGTTGATGCAGCTCATAAGGGTGGATTTTCCGCAGCCGGAAGGTCCGAGGATAAGAACTTTTTCACCTTCATAAATAGTAAGATTTATATCACGAAGGGTCGCCTTGCTCTGGATCTTATATTTAAAACTAAAGTCTTTAAATTCAATAATCGGTTTCTTTTCCAATTCAGCAGCTCCTTTTCTTTAAAAAGTAGGCATAAAACAACCGGAAAATGTTTTTTCAGGGCTCTTTTATGCCTGCTTTTAAAACTAAAATCCGTCCCTCCGCAAAGCGGAGGGACGAAAATCGGTTTCAAAAAAATTATTCTTCGGTAAGTTCTTCGGGTTCTTCAACAAGGTTTGCTCTGGAAGCATAACGTTTGGAAAGAAGAACAAGAACGGGAATGCCGATAACTACAAGAACAGCAGTGTTGGAAATACCGCCTGCAAAGCTCTGGAGGAAAGTAATTTCAAGGTCTGCAGAATAGAAGAGAGAGGTCATAACAGGGGTTACAATGCCGAAAGCAATTGCGTTACCGAGAAGGCAGCAGATGGTGTAGATAACAGCGTGTTTTACTTTGAAGATACCGTTTTTGATGTCTGCGCCATAGAGAGGAAGAAGGCCTACGAAAAGACCGAGAACGCCGTTACCAACGGACCAGTCGAACCAGAAGCCCCAACCGCCGATAAGGTCAGCAAGGCAGTTACCAACGAGAAGTGCTACAGTTGCGGGAAGCGGTCCGAAGAGTGCGCCAACAACAACAGGAACGATCATTGCGCTGGTAAGGTTGGTGTTAGTGAATACCGGAATGGAGCCCCATACCATAAGTACGCCGTAAAGAGCTGCGCCGATTGCAACTGCTACGATGGTTTTGGTGTTCCATTCGCCAACAAATTTTTTAAGCATAATTTTACCCTCCTATAGGTTTTTTGACTTTATATCGTTATGCGTTTTGCATAGAACGAACTTTTTAATCGGAAATCTTTCTGAAAACAATTTTCCAGTGGTTTCCGGTACCGATGTTATAAGCTTTTGCGAAAGAACCCTGGTTGATCGCAACAGCCATCCGGTAAAGGGAGTTTACATAGATGATAGGTTCACCAATTCGGACGTCCGCAAAGGAATGTCCGTACATGATGTAGTTCTGGTAAACAAGCATCGCGTTGTTATAAATGGTAACTTCGATCCTGTCGCCGAATTCTGCTCCGATTTTCTTGAAATCTTCTCTCGGAACGTTTGTCCAAAGGCTTCCGAATCGAACGTCAAGAATATCAATGCATCCGGAAACGTTTTTTTCTTCCACAACAACTTCTCCGCAGGGAAGTTCAAGAATTTTTTCAATCGGAAGTTCCGGACCAACTTCTTCGAAACTTATTTTTCCGGAAGCAAGTTTTGCGCCGGTGTTGGCGTAAACGTCTCTTCCGTGGAAAGTGTAGCTGAATTCGGTGTTCTGTCTTCTGTGGCGGCTTTCGTCAATTTCCCTTATGGAAACGATTCCGATATTCTTTTTGATATGGGTAAGAGTTCCGTTATCGGGGGTTACAATAAACTGTCCCTGGGAAGTTTTCGCAACAACGCTTTTTCTGGAAGAACCAACGCCCGGGTCAACAACGGAAACAAAAACCGTTCCCTTCGGCCAATATTCAACGGACTGATAAAGGCGGTAACTTGCCTCCCAGATGTTATAAGGCGTTATGTCATGGGTAAGATTGAAAATTTTCAAATCTTTGTCCACATCAAGGGCAACGCCATACATTGCGGCAACCGCACCGTCAACAAGACCAAAGTCACTTTGAAAAACAAGCGCATCGGACATAATTATTTCCTCCTGATTTCAACTTTCCATTCCGGGCCGAAACCGAGTTTATATTCCTCAAGCATGCTTCCTTCGGAAAGAGCTGCGGAAACGTGAAGAAGTTCATTTGTGTAAAGAAGGGGCTCCCCTTTTTTAACGTCACCGAAAGCTTTGCAATAAGGCATTGCTTTTTCGAGCACGGTTTCACCTTCGTGCTCAACTTTGAGCACAAGCTCTTCGCCGTATTCAAAGCCTGCGTGCTCAAAATCTTCAGCAAGAATGTTGGACCACATATTGCCGAAGTTGGGGTCAACAATTTCAAAATATCCGGAAACCATCCCCTCTTCGGAATGAGCTTTCGGCATATCGATCATTACAATTTCTTCTGCGGGATATTCCGGGCCAAGTTCTTCGAAAGAAATCTGTCCCGCTGCAAGTCTTGCTGCGTTATATCCGAAAAGGTCTCTTCCGTCGAAAACAGCACTGCCTTCGCTGGTGGGTCTTCTGTTAGCGTAATCGATCATGCGAACTTCTTCAACACCGTGGAATTTAACGATGTGAGTAAGGCTTCCGTTATCGGGAGTAATGATAACATAGCCGTCTTTAGTTTTAACCGCGGCAGCTCTTCTGTCGGTGCCAACGCCGGGGTCAACAACAGAAACAAAAATTGTGCCTTTCGGCCAGAAGCGAACAGTCTGCCAAAGGCGGTAACTTGCGCTCCAGGCATCAAAATGAGGAATTTCATGGCTGCCGGTGAAAATTTCAAGGCTTCTGTCAACAGTTTTTACAACGCCGTACATTGCGGAAACTGCGCCTTCTTTATAAGTAAAGTCAGTTTGAAAAACAAGAATAGGTTTTTCCATTTTTATATTTTCCTCCGATTTTCATATCAGATTTTAATTTTTCCAAAATTAAAAAACAGACTTATCCAATATATAATCAATTACAGAAATTATAACAAATTTCCTTCTTTTTTTCAAGGCTTTTTGGCTTTATAATGCGGTTTTTGAAAATTGCGCCAAAAAAATACCTCCGGATTTCTCCGGAGGCATTTCTTAAGAATTATGCTCTATTAATTACACAAGCTCAATGATAGCCATTTCTGCTGCGTCACCGCGGCGGGGGCCAATTTTGATGATTCTGGTGTAACCGCCGTTTCTTTCGGCGTATTTAGGTGCGATCTCGTCAAAGAGTTTCTTTGCAACTGCTTCCTTGGTTACGAAAGCAAAAACCTGACGTTTGGAATGAAGATCGCTATTTTTACCAATAGTGATCATCTTCTCAGCCATAGCGCGAACTTCTTTTGCACGAGTGACGGTGGTTTCAATCTTGCCGTTTTCAAGCAGATAGGTGACCATCGCGCGGAGCATAGCTCTTCTGCAGTCGGTAGCACGACCGAGCTTTCTAGTTCCGGACATCGATATTCACTCCTTTTTGATTCAATCAATCTTCTTCCTTGTTGAGGTTGAAGCCAAGAGATTCAAGCTTAGCAACAACTTCTTCAAGGGACTTCTTACCAAGGTTACGAACTTTCATCATTTCGTCCTCGGATTTGCCGATAAGGTCTTCGACAGTGTTGATTCCTGCACGTTTGAGGCAGTTGAAGCTTCTTACGGACAGGTCAAGTTCTTCAATGGTCATCTCAAGGACTTTCTCTTTAGAGTTGTTGTCCTTTTCTACCATGATCTCGCCTTTGAAGGCGTCTTCAGAAAGATCCACGAACAGGTTGAGATGTTCATTGAGGACCTTAGCTCCGAGAGATACTGCTTCCTTAGCGGAAATGGTATTATCTGTCCAAACCTCGAGGGTAAGTTTATCGTAGTCGGTAATCTGACCAACACGAGTGTTTTCAACAGTATAGTTTACCTTCAGTACCGGAGTATAAATACTATCAACGGGAATTACGCCGATTGCAGGCTGCATATCCTGTTTGTTTCTTTCAGCGGAAATATAGCCGCGGCCTTTGTCAAGGGTAATTTCCATGAAAAGGTGGCCATCGCTGTCAAGAGTTGCGATATGCATGTCTTTGTCGAGAATTTCGACTTCAGAATCGGCCTGGATTGAACCGGCAGTGACTTCTTGTTCACCGGAAACATCAATTACAACAACCTTGGGGCCGTCGCAATGAAGTTTTGCGGTAAGGCCTTTGATGTTGAGGATGATTTCGGTGACGTCCTCTTTTACACCGGGAATGGTGGAAAATTCATGACGGATTCCGTCAATCTTTACGGACGTTACAGCAACGCCGGGAAGCGAGGAGAGCAATACGCGTCTCAGGCTGTTACCAAGAGTCGTACCAAATCCACGCTCGAGAGGTTCAACAACGAATTTTCCGTAGCTGAGGTTTTCGGGGTTTTCTTCGGCTTCGATTCTCGGTTTTTCAATTTCTAACATCTAAATCCCTCCTATGTGGGCTTAAAGCCCTGTTTCGCATTCCCCTGTCAGTTCCTACCAATTAATTATTTGGAGTACAACTCAACGATCAGGTGTTCTTCAACGTCAAGATCGATGTCTTCACGGTTAGGAAGCTGATTGATCTTAGCAGTGAGTTTTTCTGCATCGAAATCGATCCAGGAAGGAACGGGATGTGCAGAGTTTGCTTCTACAACTGCTTTGAGTTTTTCGTTCTGACGGCTCTTGTCGGTTACAGCAATAACGTCACCGGCTTTGAGCAGGATGGAAGGGATGTTGGCTTTGTGGCCATTAAGGGTATAGTGACCGTGTCTTACGAGCTGGCGAGCTTCTTTTCTGGAAGAAGCAAGACCTGCACGGTAAACAACGTTGTCGAGACGGCTTTCGAGAATTCTGAGAAGGTTTTCACCAGCCTGACCAGCCTGTTTGCTGGCGAGTTCGAAATAATGTTCGAACTGGCTTTCAAGAACACCATAGTATCTCTTTGCCTGCTGTTTTGCGCGAAGCTGAAGACCGTATTCAGAGATCTTTTTACGGCCCTGACCGTGCTGGCCAGGAGCATAAGCTCTGCGGCTGAGTGCGCATTTAGGACCATAGCATCTTTCGCCTTTGAGGAAGAGCTTTTTGCCTTCGCGGCGGCAGAGTCTGCATACAGAACCTGTATATCTTGCCATGTGTTTTTACACCTCCAATAATTTCAGAATACCACTATTATACGCGGCGACGTTTGGGCGGACGGCATCCGTTGTGGGGAACAGGAGTAACGTCTTTGATCATAGTTACTTCGAGTCCTGCTGCCTGAAGAGCACGGATTGCTGCTTCACGACCGGAACCGGGACCTTTTACGAAAACTTCAACGGTTTTAAGGCCGTGCTCCATTGCTGCTTTTGCTGCAGTTTCTGCTGCAGTCTGAGCTGCGTAAGGAGTGGATTTTCTGGAACCACGGAAACCGAGGCCACCTGCGGAAGCCCAGGAAAGAGCGTTGCCGCGAACATCGGTGATGGTAACGATAGTGTTATTGAAGGTGGACTGGATATGTGCTGCGCCACGTTCAATATTCTTTTTCTCGCGGCGACGACGAGTAATTGCTTTTTTAGCATTTGCTTTCGGCATGTCTTAATCCTCCCTCTTATTTCTTCTTGTTAGCAATGGTCTTCTTGGGACCTTTGCGGGTTCTTGCGTTGGTTTTGGTTCTCTGACCGCGAACGGGGAGACCTTTTCTGTGGCGAAGACCACGATAGCAACCAATTTCTACAAGACGTTTAATATCAAGTGCGGTAGCACGGCGAAGGTCGCCTTCTACCTCGATGTTTTTGTCGATGTACTCACGCAATTTAGTAGCATCATCTTCGGAAAGATCTTTTACACGAATAGTAGGATCAATTTCAGTATCCGCAATGATCTTAGAAGCGGTTGTGCGGCCGATACCGTAGATATAAGTGAGAGCGATGTCGATTCTCTTATTCTTCGGCAGGTCAATACCAGCTATACGAGCCATAGACTTTGTTGCACCTCCGTTTTAGTTAATCAGCCCTGACGCTGTTTGTGTTTAGGATTGGAGCAGATAACCATAAGACGGCCTTTGCGTCTGATGATTTTGCATTTTTCACAGATGGGTTTTACGGAAGGTCTGACTTTCATAGATATACCTCCTTATCACTTAGATCGCCAAGTAATGCGCCCTTTGGTAAGGTCATAAGGCGACATTTCAACCGTTACCTTGTCTCCGGGAAGGATTCGAATGTAGTTCATTCTGAGTTTACCGGAGATATGAGCTAAAATTTGGTGGCCGTTGGGCAACTCGACCTTGAACTGGGCGTTGGGAAGGGAGTCCACAACAGTACCCTCGATTTCAATTACATCTTCTTTGGCCAAGCTTAATTCCCTCCCTCGTCAATTTTGTTGAATTTAGAAAGCGCAGTGATGAGCTTTCCGTTAGTTTCGAGTGCATCTTTTTCCAAAACCGTTTTGGTTGGAGCAAGATGTTTTTTACGCTTGCGTTTGGGTTTTTCGACTTTGCGGAGTCTGCCGTCGGCAATAAATGCAAATTCTTCATCCTCAAGCACTATTGCGTAGAAACTGCCGCGGTCTTTACCCGCTTTTGACAAAACTACCTGTCCGAGCATTTTTCACCTCATCAGTCCGGGTCGGTCAGAATAATCGGACCGTTATCCGTAATTGCGATGGTGTGCTCAAAATGGGCAGAAAGCTTGCCATCTTTGGTTCTTACTGTCCAGCCATTGGAATCCGTTGATACAAACCTTGTTCCGGCATTTATCATTGGCTCAATGGCGATGCACATTCCGTTCACCAGCCTGGGTCCATGACCAGCCGCGCCGAAATTCGGAACTTCCGGATCTTCATGAACGCTGCGGCCAATGCCGTGCCCGACAAATTCGCGGACAACGGAATAGCCGCGCTCTTCGCAGTAAGTTTGTACGGCGTTGGAGATATCTCCGACTCTGTTTCCGACGACTGCCATTTCTATTCCTTTATAAAGGCTTTGTTTGGTAAAGTCAAGAAGCTTTTGAGCTTCTTCGGAAGCTTCGCCCGCTACAAAAGTTGCAGCGTTGTCGCCGTGGTAACCATCCAGGCATGCACCGACGTCTATTGAAACAATGTCTCCTTCTTTAATAACCCTGTTTCCGGGGATACCGTGGATAAGTTCATCGTTTACAGAGATGCATGCGCTGGCGGGAAAACCGTATAAATTCAGGAACGAGGGGGTTGCCCCTTGACTCATGATGAAATCATAAATAACTTTGTCAATCTCGGCGGTTGTTACGCCGGGTTTAACTGCCTCGCCGCCGACCTTAAGAGCGAGAGCCGAAAGTCTTCCGGCTTCACGCATCTTTTTGATCGCACTTGCGGGTTTAAGAATCACCATGATTTAGACCCCCAGAGCTTCCAGCGCAAGACGAGTGGTTTCTTCAATTCCGTTCTCGCCGTTGACTACTGCAAGCTTGCCTTGATCTCCATAGAAACCTTTAAGCGGCTCGGTCTGTTCATGATAAACATCGAGGCGGTGTTTAATGGTTTCGGGAAGATCGTCCTTTCTGGTGATAATTTCTGCGCCGCATTTGGGGCAGATGTTATCAGCAGGAGGAGGACAGGAAATCATATGGTAGGGAGCGCCGCAACCGGAGCAAACTCTTCTGCCGGAAAGACGAGCAACGATTGCATCGTCGGAAACGGCAATTTCGAGTGCTTTGTCAATTCTTACGCCGCCTTCCTGCAGGGCTTCTGCCTGAGGAATGGTGCGGGGAAAACCGTCAAGAATAAAACCGTTCTTGCAGTCGTCCTTAGTAAGGCGCTCCTCGATGATGGAGATAACAAGAGCATCCGGAACAAGTTTTCCGGATTCCATGTATCCTTTTGCTTCAAGTCCAAGCGGAGTTTCGTTTTTTACTGCCTCACGCAGGATATTGCCTGTGCTGATGGTCGGAATTGCGAGTTTCTCTTTAAGAATTTCGGCCTGAGTTCCTTTTCCTGCACCAGGAGCTCCAAGAAGAATAAGATTCATGGATATACCTCCTATTAATTATTCAAGAAATCCTTTGTAATGTCTCATCATCATCATGGATTCAAGAGATCTTGCGGTCTCAAGAGCTACGGAAACAACGATGATAACAGTGGTACCACCGATGGTTACGCCCTGGATGCCGGAAACAGCACCGATGATGGTGGGGAGAAGAGCAATAACGCCGAGGAACATTGCACCGATGAAGGTGATTTTTCCGATGATTCTGGAAATGAAGTCTGCGGTAGGTTTACCGGGACGAATTCCGGGGATTGCACCGTTGTTCTTCTGAAGGTTATTTGCCATCTCAGTAGGATTGTACTGAATTGCAATATAGAAATAGCTGAAAGCAACGATGAGAACAAAGTAAAGAACAGAGTAGAGCCAGTGAGTCTGGTCAAACATGTTGAAGAAACCGGCCCAGAAGGAACCTTCTTCTACTTTTACAAATGCCTCGATGGTTGCGGGGATGGCAAGAAGTGCACCCGCAAAGATGATCGGGAGAACACCTGCCATGGTTACTTTAACCGGAATGTGGCTGGACTGGCCACCGTACTGTTTACGTCCAACAACGCGTTTTGCGTACTGAACAGGAATACGGCGTTCAGCCTGGTTGAAAAGAACGATAAATGCAATAAGCAAAACAAAGATGATGACAAGTGCCGGAACGAAGAAGTAATATTTTACTTCGCCGAGGGTGAGGTAGTACCAGAGAGTAGAAACAAGTCTGGGACCACCGGATACGATACCGGCAAAAAGGATCATGGAAATACCGTTTCCGATACCTTTTTCATCGATTCTCTCGCCGAGCCACATAACGAGCATGGAACCGGCGGTGAACATGAACAGGATAGTTACGACTACGAGTACATTTTCCCAAGTATTGTCAAAAGTTGCAACTGCGTTGTAACCTTTGAGGGTTACATAGTATGCATATGCCTGAATCAGAGCAAGAGCAACGGTGGAGCAACGAGTGATCATGTTGATCTTCTTTTTGCCTTCGTTGCCTTCTTTCGCAAGTTTCTCAAGTGCAGGAATTGCAATGGTGAGAAGCTGAATTACGATAGAAGCGGTGATGTAAGGCGAAATGGAAAGTGCAAAAACGGTTGCCATGGAAAGTGCACCACCGGTGAGCATGTTCAGATAACCGAGAAGGTTACCGGAGTTTGCACCGAACATCGCAGAAAGTGCGGATGCATCAAGGAAAGGAACCGGAATTGCAGCGCCAAGACGGAAAATGACAATAATAAGGAGAGTGTAAAGAAGTTTTTCGCGGATATCCTCTACTTTCCAAGCATTCTTGAAGACATCAAACATCTTTATTTCACCTCGGCCTTTCCGCCAACCTCCTCGATTTTCTGCTTAGCAGACTCAGAGAAAGCAGCTACTTCAACAGTGAGCTGTTTGGTGAGCTCGCCGTTGCCGAGAACTTTGACTCCATCAAGAGTCTTTTTGAGAAGACCTGCTGCAACAAGTGCTTCGCCGTTTACAACAGTGCCGTTCTCAAAGATTTCAAGATCGCCAACGTTAACAATTGCATATTCTTTAGCGAAAATGTTTTTGAAACCACGTTTAGGGATCTGTCTCTGGAGAGGCATCTGGCCGCCTTCGAATCCGGGACGGATGGAGCCGCCGGAACGGGCTTTCTGACCTTTATGACCTTTACCAGCGGTTTTGCCGTTGCCGGAACCGTGGCCTCTACCTCTGCGGTAGCTTTCGGTATTTGCGCCGGGTGCCGGAGCAAGTTCATGAAGTTTCATATCGGTGCACCTCCTTATTCTTCTACTTCGGTGACCTCGACCATGTGAGCAATCTTAGCGATTTTGCCGCGGGTTGCTGCATTGTCGGGCTGAAGGGTTTCCGCACCAATTTTGCGGAGGCCAAGGGAGATTGCAGTTGCGATCTGATCATCTTTCTTGTGGATGAAACCTTTTACAAGTTTGATTTTAAGCATTTTAACTGTTTTCCTCCTTAACCGTAGATTTCTTCAACGGTTTTGCCGCGGACTGCTGCTACCTGCTCCGCATCACGGAGAGAAAGCAGGCCCTGCATGGTGGCAGAAACTACGTTGCAAGGATTGTTGGAACGAAGGCATTTGGTACGAACGTCCTTGATGCCTGCTGCTTCCATAACGGCACGAACTGCGCCGCCTGCGATAACACCGGTACCTTTAGGAGCCGGTTTCATAAGTACTTCGCCAGCGCCGAATTTACCGATAACCTCGTGAGGAATGGTGGTTCCTTTGAGGGTAATGTGTTTAAGATTTTTCTTTGCGTCTTCAATACCTTTGCGGATTGCGTCCGGAACTTCGTTAGATTTGCCCATTCCGAAACCAATGGTTCCGTTCTGGTCGCCAACTACTACGAGAGCGCTGAACTTCATAACACGTCCGCCTTTGACGGTTTTGGATACGCGGTTTATTGCTACGACCTTTTCAACAAGATCGAGTTTAGAAGCATCGATTAAAGCCATCTGTATCCTCCTTCTTAGAATTGAAGTCCACCCTCGCGGGCACCTTCTGCAAGTTCTTTAACACGTCCGTGATAAAGGTAACCACTTCTGTCGAAAACAACACAAGTGATGCCTTTTTCGATAGCTCTCTGAGCTACGAGTTTACCGATCTCTTTAGCTGCTTCTTTGTTGCCGCCGTAGTTCTCGAAAGATTTTTCGGTGGTGGAAGCTGCTGCAAGAGTAACTCCGTTTACGTCATCAATGATCTGAGCGTAAATGTGTTTAGCGGAGCGGAAAACATTAAGACGCGGTCTTTCAGCGGTTCCGCTGATTTTGTTTCTTACGCGGTAGTGTCTTTTAACACGTGCTGCGTTTTTATCAGCTTTAGATACCATGTTTTTTCACTCCTTCTTATTTTTTACCTTTACCGGCTTTACCTTCCTTGCGGATAATGGTTTCGCCTACATATTTAATACCTTTGCCTTTGTAAGGTTCGGGCGGACGTTTGCCTCTGATCTCTGCTGCGATCTGACCAACAACCTGTTTGTCAGCGCCTTTAACAATAACTTTGTTAAGTGCAGGAACATCAAAAGTTACACCATCGTGTTCAGGGATGATGACCTGGTGGGAATAACCAAGGTTCATAACAAGGTTGGTTCCTTCTTTAACTGCTTTATAACCAACACCGTTGATTTCAAGCTCTTTGGTGAAACCGGTGGATACACCGGTTACCATGTTGGATACAAGGGTTCTGGTAAGGCCGTGAAGGCTTCTCATTTCCTTAGTATCATCAGGGCGGGACACGATGATCTCGCCGTTTTCGACTTCGATTTTGATCTCAGGTCGAAAGCTCTGTTTAAGGGTACCGTTATTACCCTTTACCTCTACAACGTTTCCGTCGATTTTGACTTCAACGCCTGCCGGTATAGCAATCGGTTTTTTACCGATACGAGACATTCAGTTTCCCTCCTTCTTACCAAATGAACGCAAGGACTTCGCCGCCAACGTTCTCTTTACGTGCCTGTTTGTCGGTCATGATTCCTTTATTGGTGGAAAGAATTGCGACACCAAGGCCTTTAAGAACTTTGGGCATTTCCTCAACGTTAGTGTAAATGCGCAGGCCGGGTTTGGAAACCCTGCGAAGGCCTGTGATTACCGGGGTTTTATTTGCGCCGTATTTGAGCGTGATGTGGATGATTCCCTGTTTTCCATCTTCAATTACCTGGTAACCTTTGATGTAACCTTCATCGAGAAGGATCTGGGTAATTGCTTTTTTCATGTTAGAAGCGGGAACATCGACGGTATCATGCTTAGCGGAATTCGCGTTTCTGATGCGGGTCAGCAAGTCAGCGACAGTATCGGTGATATGCATTCCTCAAACCTCCTTTGTTCTCTATAAGTTACCAGCTTGCCTTCTTTACGCCAGGGATCTCACCTTTGTAAGCAAGTTCTCTGAAGCAGATACGGCAAATACCAAATTTGCGAAGATAGGCGTGGGGTCTGCCACAGATTTTGCAGCGGGTGTAAGCTCTGGTAGAGAACTTAGGTTCTGCTTTCTGTTTGACCTTCATAGACATTTTTGCCATGTTTTATATCCTCCTATCTTACTTTTCAAACGGAGCGCCCATAAGAGTGAGCAGCTCGCGAGCTTCTTCATCGGTCTGTGCGGTGGTGATGAAGCAAATGTTCATACCACGAAGTTTTTCGATTTTATCATAGTCGATCTCCGGGAAGATCAGCTGTTCTTTAAGACCAAGGCTGTAGTTGCCGCGTCCGTCGAAAGCGTTAGGATTGATACCACGGAAGTCTCTAACACGCGGAAGTGCGATGTTGAAAAGTCTGTCCATGAATTCGTACATTTTAGCACCACGAAGGGTTACTTTTGCACCGATAACCATTCCTTCACGGAGTTTGAAGTTTGCTACGGATTTTTTAGCTTTGCAGGTGATTGCTTTCTGACCGGTGATAGCACCAAGGTCTTTAAGAATAGCATCCATTGCTTTGGAGTTATCTTTGCAATCGCCAGCGCCAACGTTCACAACGATCTTATCGAGTTTCGGGATCTGCATGACGCTTTTGTATTCAAACTTCTTCATAAGAGCAGGTGCTACATCGCTTTTGTAGTACTCACTAAGTCTAGTCATGTGTTTTCCTCCTTACTCAAAAAGTTTCGCCGCATTTCTTGCAAAGACGTTTTTTGGTTCCGTCAGCAAGAACTTTGTGGGCAAGTCTAGTTGCTTTGCCGCATTTGGGGCAAACAAGCATCACTTTGCAGGCATAGATAGCAGTTTCAACCTGAAGAAGACCACCCTGCTCACCCATTCTTCTGGGTTTTGCATGTTTGGTTGCAATGTTGCATCCTTCGACAATAACTTTGCCTTCGGAAGGGCTTACTTCAAGTACCTTGCCTTCTTTGCCTTTATCTCTGCCGGAGATGATGATGACTTTGTCGCCGGTTTTTACGTGTACTTTATTCATCGTCAATTTCCTCCTTCTTAGAGAACTTCGGGCGCAAGGCTCAGGATTTTAAGGTAATCTTTTTCACGGAGCTCACGAGCTACCGGTCCAAAGATACGGGTTCCACGCGGGTTTTTGTCTTCTTTGATGATTACGGCTGCGTTTTCGTCGAAACGAATGTAGCTGCCGTCATCACGACGAACACCTTTGGCCGAGCGGACGATAACAGCTTTGACAACATCGCCTTTTTTAACCATGCCGCCGGGAGCTGCTTTTTTAACACTAGCTACGATAACGTCGCCGATGTTAGCATATTTTCTTCTGGTACCGCCGAGAACACGGATGCACTGAAGTTCTTTTGCACCGGTGTTATCAGCAACCTTCAGATGAGATTGCATCTGTATCACAGATTATTTCCTCCTTTCCGTCCGACTCTTAATTATTTGGCCTTTTCGATGATCTCGGAAACTCTCCAACGTTTGTCTTTGGACAAAGGTCTGGTTTCCATGATCTCTACACGGTCGCCGATTCCGCATTCGTTGTTTTCGTCATGCGCTTTGAATCTTACGGTTCTCTTAATAATCTTTTTATAAAGGGGGTGCTGAACACGGTCTTCGACTTTAACAACAACGGTTTTGTCCATTTTGTCGCTAACTACGATACCGACTCTGGTTTTTCTAAGATTTCTTTCTTCGTTCATGCTTTATCCTCCCTTCAATTACTGCTCAGCCTTGAGCTCGAGTTCACGAAGAGCGGTTTTAACTCTTGCGATGTCTTTTCTGACTTCAACAAGTCTCATCGGATTTTCAAGCTGGTTAATGGCGTGCTGGAATCTCAGGTTGAAAAGCTCGGCTTTGAGCTCAGAAAGTTTCTTTTCAAGGTCTGCTCTATTCATTTCACGAACCTGTGCTGCTTTCATTGCTCGTCAACCCCCTTTTCTTCCCTTTTTACGAATTTACATTTGATAGGAAGCTTGTGGGAAGCAAGTCTCATTGCTTCTCTTGCAAGCTCTTCGGATACTCCGCCGATTTCGAACATTACGCGGCCGGGTTTAACAACGGCTGCCCAATATTCAGGAGCACCTTTACCGGAACCCATTCGGGTTTCTGCAGGTTTTGCAGTGATGGGTTTATCCGGGAAAACTTTGATCCAAACCTGACCGCCACGTTTGATGTAACGGGTCATAGCGATACGAGCTGCCTCGATCTGGTTTGCTTTGAGCCAGCAGGGCTCAAGAGCCATAAGGCCGAAATCGCCGTTGGAAACGAAATTACCTCTGTGTGCAGCACCTTTCATGCGGCCTCTCTGAACACGACGGTATTTAACTCTCTTCGGAAGAAGCATTATTTACGACCTCCTTCTTTGCGAGAGGGCTGTTTTTTTACGTCGTTAAGAACGTCGCCGTTGTAGATCCAAACTTTAACACCGATACGACCGTAGGTGGTTGCAGCTTCTGCAAAACCGTAGTCGATGTCAGCACGAATGGTCTGAAGCGGAATGGTGCCCTCATGATAGCATTCGCTGCCGGCAATCTCTCTACCGCCAAGACGGCCGGAGCACATTACTTTGATACCTTTAACGCCGAGTTTCATGGAACGGCCGATGGACTGTTTCATTGCACGACGGAAGGAAATTCTGCGTTCAAGCTGTGCAGCAATGTTTTCTGCAACAAGCTGTGCGTCTTTGTCAGGCTGTTTAACTTCAACAATGTTGAGGAAAACCTGAACTTTTTCTTCTTTGCCTTTGTTGAGCATCTGCTCGCATTCAAGGCGAAGTTTTTCAATTTCAGAACCCTGACGGCCGATGACCATGCCGGGTTTTGCGCAGTGGATGTGGATTCTCACTTTGTTGTCGCCGGTACGTTCGATTTCAACTTTAGGAACGCCTGCTCCGTAAAGTTTGTTTTTGAGGAATTTACGAAGGTTGTAATCCTCTACGAGAGTATCGCCGAAGACCGAGTCTTTGGCAAACCAGCGGGAATCCCAATTTTTAATTACACCAACACGGAGACCGTGGGGATTAACTTTCTGTCCCATTAATTTACCTCCTACTTAGTCTTTTTCTCTGAGAACCAGGGTGATATGAGAAGATCTCTTAAGGATACGGAATGCTTTACCGTGATCCATAGGCTGAATTCGTTTCATCGTCGGGCCGGGAGTTACGAAGCATTCTGCAATGTACATGTTGTCTTTGCTCATGCCGTGGTTGTTCTCTCCGTTGGCGATAGCCGATTTCAGGAGCTTCTCGAGCGGCTCACAAGCCGCTTTGGGGGTGTGTTTAAGCACTGCCATTGCGTAATCTACAGGTTTGTTTCTGATAAGATCGAGAACAATCTGTACTTTACGAGGCGAGATGCGGGCATATCTCAAAATAGCCCTTGCTTCCATGTGAAATCCTCCTCTCGGCCTTATTTACCGTTGTTAGTTTTTTTAGAACCAGCGTGACCTCTGAAAGTTCTGGTGGGAGCAAACTCGCCGAGTTTGTGGCCAACCATATCTTCGGTTACATATACCGGAACATGTTTACGTCCATCGTGAACCGCAAAGGTGTGTCCTACGAAATCCGGGAAGATCGTGGACGAACGGCTCCAGGTTTTAAGAACTCTTTTCTCGCCTGCTTTGTTCATTTCACGAACTCTTGCAAGAAGAACAGGCTGTACGAACGGTCCTTTTTTAACACTTCTGCTCATGTCGTTTATCCTCCTTCTCGATTATTTCGCGTTGCGGCGTCTTACGATAAATTTATCGGATGCCTTGTGTTTAGCTCTGGTTTTTGCGCCGAGAGCAGGTTTACCCCAAGGGGTTACAGGGCCCGGACGGCCGATAGGAGATTTACCTTCACCACCACCGTGAGGATGGTCGCAGGGGTTCATTACGGAACCACGAACGGTAGGTCTCCAACCCATGTGACGCATACGGCCTGCTTTACCGTAGGAAACGTTTGCGTGTTCTACGTTAGAAACCTGGCCGATGGTTGCGTAGCAGCCGATCGGAACGTTGCGGAGCTCGCCGCTGGGGAGACGGATAAGAGCATATTTGCCTTCTTTAGCCATGAGCTGTGCCATGGTGCCTGCAGAACGAACAAGCTGTGCGCCTTTTCCGGGATAAAGCTCTACGTTGTGAATGAAAGTACCAACGGGGATGTTTGCAAGAGGAAGTGCGTTACCTGCGATGATGTCTGCTTCCGGACCGGAAGTAACTTTATCGCCGGGTCTCATTCCATGAGGAGCAACGATGTATCTCTTTTCGCCGTCTTCGTACTGAACAAGAGCGATGTGAGCGGAACGGTTGGGGTCGTACTCAAGAGTGAGAACGTCTGCCATCATTCCGGTTTTGTTACGTTTAAAGTCGATAATACGATATTTGGTTCTGTTGCCGCCGCCACGATGACGAACGGTAATGCGGCCGTAGGAGTTACGACCGGAATGCTTCTTCATCGGTTCGAGAAGGCTGCGTTCCGGAGCTACCTTGGAAAGTCCAGAATAATCGATGGTGGACATATCGCGACGACCGGGAGTAGTGGGGTTATAGAACTTAATAGCCATTCAGTTCGTCCTCCTTACAGCATACTCTCGAAGAACTCAATGCCCTTAGAGTCAGCTTTAAGGGTTACGATTGCTTTCTTCCAGTCAGCGGTTTTACCATAGTGAAGGCCAACGCGTTTGTTGCGGCCTCTCATGTTGATGGTGTTAACTTTTGCAACTTTTACGCCGAAAAGTTCTTCAACAGCTTTGGCAATTTCCTGTTTGTTTACGTTTTTCATTACACGGAAAGTGTATTTCTTCTGGCTGATTGCAGCCATGGAAGCTTCGGTGATAACCGGAGCGATGACGATGTCATGAGCGGTTTTCATCATTTTGCATACACCTCCTCAAGTTTTGCAACAGCCTCTTTGGTGATAACAAGGTTATCGTGGTTGAGGATGTCATATACGTTAATGGTGTTGGTAAGAGAAGTTCTAACACCGGGAATGTTGTGTGCGCTTCTGATAACGTTTTCGTTAACTTCAGGCATAACGATAAGGGTTTTGCCTTCTGCGCCAATGTTTGCAAGGGTTTTTACCATTGCTTTGGTTTTGATTTCGTTGAGCTCGAGGTTTTCGAGAACGATCATTTCGCTTGCAGCAACTTTGCAGCTGAGTGCAGAGAGCATTGCAAGTCTGCGAACTTTTTTGTTGAGAGTGAAATGATATTTTCTCGGTTTCGGGCCAAGAGCTACGCCACCGTGAGTCCACTGAGGAGCTCTGATGGAACCCTGACGAGCGTGGCCGGTGCCTTTCTGTCTCCAGGGTTTTCTGCCGCCGCCGCGAACTTCGGTTCTGGTCTTGGTAGACTGAGTACCGTGACGACGGTTAGCAAGATAGTTAACAACTGCTGCATGCATTGCAACGGTGTTCGGTTCAATACCGAAAACGGCTTCAGAGAGGGAAAGAGTACCGACTTCTTCGCCGTTCATGTTCAAAACTTTAACGTCTAACATGTGTCTTTTCCTCCTTTATCATTTACGTGCAGATGCTTTCTGCGGGTTCTTACTGATGGAAACGGAAGTGTTTTTAACTTTCTGTTTCTTAACAGCTGCCATAACGCTTACGATTGCGCCTTTAGGACCGGGAATTGCACCTTTGATTGCGATGAGATTGTTCTCAGCATCAATTTTAACAACTTCAAGGTTCTGAACGGTAGTTCTTTCAACACCGAAGTGGCCAGGAAGTTTAGTGCCTTTGAATACGCGGCCGGGGTCGGAGCAGTTACCCATGGAACCGATGTGGCGGTGGATAGGACCAACACCGTGGGTTGCGCGCATACCTTTGAAACCATAACGTTTGGTGGTACCAGCGTATCCGTGACCTTTGGATTTTGCGGTAACGTCAACTTTTTCGCCAACAACGAAAGCGTCTGCTTTGATGATGTCGCCAACGTTTACTGCGGAACAATCGTCAAGTCTGAATTCACGAAGGAATTTTTTTGCAGCAACATCTGCTTTAGCAAAATGTCCTTTAAGGGGTTTGGTGAGATGTTTTTCGGTGATCTCACCGTAGCCGATCTGTACGGATTCATAACCGTCGTTTTCAAGAGTTTTTTTCTGAACAACGACGCAGGGACCGGCTTCAACAACGGTTACAGGAATAACTTTTCCTGCCTGGTCAAAAAGCTGGGTCATACCAATCTTTTTGCCGATGATTGCATTTTTCATTTTTCTGCCTCCTAATGGTGATTGGTCGGTTCCGCATTCAGTTTTTGCGGATCGACATGACCTGCATGGTCGAATCTTAAATCAGAATTTGATTTCGATTTCGACGCCGGCAGGGAGCTCAAGACCGGTGAGAGCTTCAACAGTTTTGTTGGAAGGTCTCAGAATGTCGATGAGTCTTTTGTGGGTACGAAGTTCAAACTGCTCACGGCTGTCTTTGTATTTATGAACAGCGCGGAGAATGGTTACGATCTCTTTTTCGGTAGGGAGCGGAATAGGACCGGAAACACGAGCACCAGTGCGCTTTGCGGTTTCAACAATCTTTTCTGCTGCCTGATCGATAAGCTGATGATCATAGCTCTTCAGTCTGATTCTGATTTTTTCTTTGACTGCCACTAAAATCGCCTCCTTAATTGATTCCCAATGACACTTGGGGTGCGACCTTGTGAAACACATTCCACGTTCCCGTGTGTTTCATGTCCTATCATTAAAAAACGGAAATCCCGCCATCTATTATATATTATATATAATAGACATAGGTATCTCCGGACGCGCGCACCTCCAGCTTTTTAAAGCAAAGGCACGCTTTAATAACAAGACCCGTCGAACGCAGCTCATCACATACGCCGACACACATGGGTGTGCAGTATTTCTTGTCGCCCGGTTTAAAATCGGACATACTCTGCGGAAATTACCTGTCACACAGACAGCAACCTCCCGCTTCATCGCATATCGTGCGGACGTCACACAAGTGATATGCTTGCATAGCATCCGCCTTGTTGCAGTCACGCAAGACATATTATATAATATGTCAAGCCCTTTGTCAAGCGTTTTTTCGTGATTTTTTAAGATTTTTTTGAATTTTTTTCGTAAAAAATCACCAAGCTTTTTCTCGTACACTCAACCGGGTGTTCCTACTCTATTTTACAGCATTTTTACCAAAAAATCAAGTAAAAAATCTGCGTTTTAACCATATTTTTTACATTCGCTTTAGCCTGTTAACACGAAACACCCGGCTTTGTGGACGAATTATTTTAGCAAACTAAAGCATCGGCATAAAAATCTTTTCCAAAGGTAAACCTTGCCGGGTGTTTCCCGCTTTTCCCCTCCGAAATCCAGAAAATTTTATTATATTTTATATATAGTATAATATTATATAGGAGGACATAAAAATGTCAGTCTGTAAAAAGATAAGAAAAATCAAAGTTTGCTCTTCCCCAAAGCCTTCCCCATGTGAAAGCCCGAAAATGTTTTTTGACCAATGGTTCGAAATCTGGCTGAACGATTACAAAAAACTCCGTGTAAAAACCGGAACTTTTGAAACCTACCGTCAATATTACAAAAGCCTTGTTCTTCCCGTTTTTGGAAAAACAAGGCTTTGCGATGTCCGTTGCGGCGAAATCCAGCGCTTTTTCAATGGTCTTGCGGAAAAAGG